>NYTZ01000105.1 GCA_002683735.1 Flavobacteriales bacterium | reverse complement strand
TTCGACCTGCGGGCTCCAATCCAACCACGCCACGGTCTGGGTCACCGCGTAGGCCAAACCCAAACACAAGGTCAGGCCAATCCAAGGTCGTCCATCTTTGCCACGGTCGGTCAACTGGGTCGCCTTCCACATGGTGACCGAACTGACCAGCAAGATGATGGTTGATACACCCAGAATCATTGGGGGGCCCGGCATATCCGGCGGCCAATATCCCTGATCGCCCAATTGCCAACGAATTGTCACGTGAGCAATCGCAGTGGAAATAAAAATGATGGCCAAGCCAGACACGAAAAGCCACATGCCAAGCCTGACCGCGGCTCCAGCCGCTCGGTCAGAGTCAAAGACGGGTCGGCCTTCTGGAAGCGTGTTCACTGCACCACAGGGAAGGACTGTGACTCAAGAACCTCTTTCACTTTGGAAGAGTCGCCCGAATACTTCAAGTCGACATTTTGACCGGTGTCAAACATTGCGATCACAAGAAAGAGGACAACGAAGAAGATAGACCCAATCAAAACCAAGATGTTGATTGGTCGATCCCAACGCAAGTGCATAAAGAACAGAGAGACAATGGAGGCTTTTACACCGGCAACCAGCAAAGCAACTGGCATGTCAAGGGCGCCCAAGTCAAATTGAGCCACTCCAACAGTGATCACAGTCAGAAAAAGCAAGGCGATAAAAGTGCCAAGCGTGTAGCTGAAAGGAATGATGTGCCCAGGGGCACTGTGTTCACTGTTAGCTGACATCGGAAAATCCTCTTTACTGCAAAGCCTTTTTCACATAACCCTGCTCAGAATCACTCCAAACCCAGTGATCAAACTTGTAGCAGTACTCCGGGGTAGGCGTTTCGTCAAAGTTGTGGTGTGGAGGCGGGCTGGTGCATTCCCACTCCAATGATGCCCCGCCCCAAGGGTTTGCGGGGGCTTTCCGCCCATTGACCAACGACTGAAGCAGATAAAAGAGGATCAAGAAGAATCCTGCCGCCATCACGTAAGAGCCAATGGTGGAGATGAAGTGGTAAGTGTGAAAAAGCTCCGTGGTTTCAACCGACCACCCCAAGCCCTCTTGGTAGTCGTGGTAACGACGAGGCATTCCCTTGGTCCCGAGCATGAACTGAGTGAAGAAAGTGAGGTTGAATCCCACAAAGACAATGAGGGCCGCGATACGCCCAAGCCACTCGTGGTACATACGACCCGTGATCTTGGGCCACCAGTGGTGGAGACCGGCAATCATTGCGATAAGGGTTGATCCCATCATGACGTAGTGAAAGTGGGCAACCACAAAGTACGTGTCATGAAGCTGAACATCAGTAGCCAAAATGGCCAGAGGGATACCTGTCAAGCCACCGATGGCGAAGATGAAAATGAACGAGAGCACGTAAAGCATTGGGGTCGTAAACGCAATGCTTCCTTTGTACATCGTCAACAGCCAGTTGAAAATTTTGATCGCGGATGGAATGGCAACCGAGAAGGTGATCGCAGAGAAAATCGCGTTCATCAGTGGAGATTGCCCACTGGTGAACATGTGGTGACCCCAGACCAAAAAGGAGAAGAAGGCGATCGCAACGGAAGAAAAAGCGATCATCTTGTAACCGAAAATTTCTCTACGGCAATGCACCGAAATCAATTCGGAAATAATGCCCATCGCGGGCAAAATCATGATGTAAACCGCAGGGTGACTGTAGAACCAGAAGAAATGCTGGAACAACACGGGGTCTCCGCCCAAAGCGGGATCAAAAATACCAATGCCCATAATTCGCTCGGCGGCCAACAGCAGCATTGTGATCCCCAATACTGGGGTGGCCAAGACCTGAATGATGGCAGTGGCGTAGAGCGCCCAAAGGAACAAAGGCAGTTTGAACCACGTCATACCGGGCGGCCGCAGGCGCTGCACCGTGACGATGAAGTTCAAGCCGGTAAAGATCGATGAGAATCCAAGGATGAAAACACCCATGCCAACCCAGAAGACACCATTTCGACCTTCCTCAAGAGAATATGGGGTGTAGAAGGTCCACCCCGTATCAATACCCCCCTGCAGCATGGAGTACACCGTCATGGCGGCCCCAACCAGCCAGAGATAAAAGGAACAAAGATTCATTCTCGGGAAGGCAACGTCTTTTGCCCCAAGCATGATTGGCAACACAAAGTTACCGAGGGCTCCAGGGATCGCAGGGATAATCACCAAGAAGGTCATGATCGCCCCGTGCAACGTGAAGAACCGGTTGTACGTATCGGCATCCATGATGGTTTGGCCCGGAGCAATCAACTCTGTGCGGATACCCAGAGCAAAGAGCCCTCCCAACAGAAAGCTGGCCAACGTTGCAATGACGTACATCACACCGATACGTTTGTGGTCGAGTGTGATAATCCACGAAAGAATACCCTTCGAGCAATTGATGTAATTGCTGCCAGAGTCGTCGTGGATATCAGTGTCAGCGGTTGTGATCGTGGCCATGGTGTGGTCTCTAAAAAAGAATCAGTTTGTCACAGATGGTGGGGGCTCGGTTTTGATCTTGCCGTTCTCATCGGTCACGAGATCAAGTTGACGTACAAATCGAACCAGCGCGTCAAGCTCCTTGGCACTCAACTGCTTCCCGAAATTCGCTGGCATCTGATTCATATAAGTGGGGGCAATTTTCTCCCATGGAGCGACAATGGATTCGAGGACGTAATTTTCATCAATTTTGACGTCTTTGATTTTTCCGTCAATCTCGATTTTCTTCGTCTTGCCCCAGTTTGCATGAAGGTCCCACATGGATGGTCCGGTCATGCGCTCACCAGGCTTCAGGCTGTGGCAGGACGCACATCGAGAGAAGAGTCTTGCGCCAGCCCAAACCAGGCGGTCGCCTGAGTAGTCGTCAATCCAACGAGCGTCCTTCGCAATAACGGCATCAAATTCCTCTTCGGGAATTGCTTCGACCCAAAAGTTCATTTTTGAGTGGCCGGTGCCACAGTATTCCGTGCAGAACCCTTGGTAGATCCCTGGCTTCTCGGGTGTGAACCAGAGCGAGCCATAGCGACCAGGTACAACATCTTGCTTCACCCGAAATGCTGGAATAAAGAAAGAGTGCAGAACGTCGTTGGAGTGAAGAGTCACACGTGTGGGTTTGCCAACGGGGACCTTGAGAACCATGGAATCGGAGGCACCGTTTCGGTGATCAAACTGCCACGCCCACTTCTGGGCTGTAGCGTCCACCTCGTAGCAGTTGGCCGGTGGAGACTTAAAATCGGCGTACGTATCGACGCCAATGAAGAACAGCACTCCGGACAAGAGCAGTGGAATCACCGTCCAGGTCGTCTCCAGTACCAAACTATGCGTGGGACCGAACCCTGGTGCATCCTTGTTCGACTTCCTCCGGTAGTCCCATGCGAACTTGACCATGATGCCAACAATCAGCACAAAGAAGAACACCGACAACCACAGCACAAACTCATAAATCGAATCATGAGTGGCTGCATATTCCGAAGCTGGAGGCACAAACCAAAATCCGTCCCCAGTATCAATCGGTCCGGGTTGCTCGGCTACCAATATGTAAGGAAGGAAATTCATGCTGTGGGTTGGGGATTGGTTCTTGAAAATCTTAGTTGCAAAATCGCTGATACCGTCAGTGCAGCCACCGTGAGGAGTGCAGCAGTTCTCATTAATTTCATGACTGATACCGAGTAGCCAGAATTTTCACCACTGTAGGCAAAGCAGGTAAACAGAAGGAACTTATCGAGTG
This sequence comes from Flavobacteriales bacterium, assembly GCA_002683735.1. Next base: position 4,823 of record NYTZ01000105.1, on the reverse strand, counting down.
CGGTTCCAATTTTTCCGTCACCAGTCTCCACGATGGAAAGATTCATGTCGACAGGGGCAAAAGCCACATCGTTCATGTAGCGGGTAATTGTGCCGCTTGGTGACACAAAGACCACACAGGCCGGATGAACGTATTCGCCGGATGGTTCGTGAAATGCGTATCCAAATCCAACGGATTTGCACAAAATCTCCGCACTTTCCGCATCACCTTGAACCCCCGCCAGAAATGACCAAGCCCCCTCCACTTCAGCGGCGGGGAATCGAGTCAAGTAAGCCTCCCGCTTTGCTTCCGCCAAGGGGAATTCTTCACCGTCGGCAAAAGTAAAGCTGAGGATTCGGTAATCGCGACCTGGTTGGAGCTCAATCTTGTCGAGTGAATCCACCATGCCGTTCAGCACCAATGTGCAAAGCTGAGGACACCGGTAGTACACCGGGGTAAGGAGTACTGGGAGATCACCTGAGAAAAAGTCAGCGAGCTTGACTTTGGCTCCGGTGTGGTCCATGAACTCCAAATCCAACGGGAGAAGGTCTCCGAGTCGCTCAGTGATATTGGACTGATCCATTTCTTCTGAATAGGGAGGACGGATCGCACCCATGTCATCACCAGGGCGCAGTACTTGTCCATAGACGCAGTTACCGAATGCCACCTGCAGGGTGAGCAGCGTCACGAAGAGGAAGAATGAGTTCGAATTGTTATTCGTCTTCTGCATTCTGTCTCGATTCGTTTTCGGCCTCAATCCACTTTTTCATGGCGTCCTGGATGGGGAGCGCACCTTGGTTCAGACTTTGCTCCTGATCCTCCTTTAAGACACCTGCTGGGGAAACGTATTCATCAAAGTTCTGATCTCGTCTTTGGCTGAACTGAGCCGAAGCAACCCAAATCACACCAAGCGCAAAGGCAAGGGTGATCACCGCACCAGAAATACCCCACATCCAGGTGCTGGCGGCATCTGGGTCTTCTCTGTCGTTTGATTGATCAACTTGGTGTGACATAGTGAGGTGTAAAAAAGGGGGGACTACATATTTTCAAAGACAAGGGCTTCGCTGATTCTGGGATCTCGGTGCGCGACCAGAGGAGCACGTGACATGGAGTGGCAAATTCCCGAGACCAAAAAACCAATGAAACCAATCAAAAGAAGAACATCAGCAATTTGGGGGTGGTAACCAAGTTTGTCGTTCAACGCCCCCGAACGAGCCAATGCAGCAAAATCTTTCCAGTCATCTGCTTGGGCCAAAGCCTCGGCAGGAACCATCGGCATTACGAGCACATAGGCGTCGATCGCGTGAGCAAAGAGCATCCAAAGTGCGATACCAGTCATCACGGGGACACAACGCTTGGTGTGCTTTGTCAACAACAAGAGAAATGGAATGAAGAAATGACCAAAGACCAAGAACCACATCCATGGCGCCCATGGCCCCGCCACTCGTGCCAAGTAGTAAGTGGTTTCTTCCGGAATGTTTGCGTACCAAATCAACATGTATTGGCTAAAACCGATGTATGCATGGAACACGATGCCCAAGCCGAAGAGCAACTTACCCATGTCCTGCCAATGCTCAACTGTGACCTCATTCAAGAGTTTGTTTTGCCGGCGAAGAATGAAGAAGATGACACAGAATGTGCTAAAGAAGCCGCAAAAAGACATGGCCAACATGTAGACACCGAACATGGTGCTAAACCAATGTGCCTCGATACTCATCACCCAATCAAACGCTGCGAAGGTGAGACTGAGACCAAAGACGGCAATAAAAGCGGGCACCCACTTTTGCATTTTCATGGTGAGGGAAGGATCACCGGAGGCGTCTTGGGCGATCGAGGTCCCAACAAAAAATCGGGATGCGACATAGAAGGCCGTCAAGAACACAACCGCTCGAAAAACCCAAAAGGGAATGTTCAAATAGCCAGACTTGCCCTCAATGATGGGGTCCACATGGGCAGGATCCATCCAATGCCAAACCAAGCCCCCATGACCGGACAGCACCAACGCAAGGAGGGGAAGGAATAAAATCCAAAGCCACTGCAAATTAAATGCCACATGCTCGGCCACACGTCGAATAGAGGTGGACCAACCGGCTTTTGTCGCATGTTGGATCATGATGAAGAACAGGCTGCCCATGCAGATCGTCATGATGTAAACAAAAGCAAACAGCCAAGACCGGAAAAAATGGTGAGCAGAGCCACCAAAGAATCCNCCAAAAGACAGNACCGCCGCCACCAGCACACAGNCAACTCCAATCCAACGTGCGAGTGCCCCAAAGCGACGAACTTCATAACCCGCCTGATGAGACTCACCCAGAGTGATTGTTCTGACGCCGTGGCCCATCACTCACCTCCCATCGAAGCATTGTCGGAATCGGGATTTAATTCTTGTTCGGCTTCGGTTTCACTCAGCTGCAAAGCTTTTACGTAAGCGGCAATGGCCCATCGGTCCTCAACCGGAACTTGAGCTTTGTAGCCAGCCATCGATCGGGCACCAAGAGTGATGGTGGCGTAGATCTGACCGATTGGCTGATCCACATACATTTGCTCGTGCAGGTTTTTGGGTTGGACCCACACGGTTCCGTAGGACTCTGAGGGACTGCCGTCGACCAGTTGCTGGGCTCTTCGGTGAATAGGGCCATCACCGAGGCCACTCCAGCCATGGCAAGGAGCACAATAGATGTTGTATCGCTCCTGACCGCGGTTCAAAAAGACTTGGTCAACTTCGAGACCTGGTGGAACGGTGGTCGCCCAAGCTTCTTGCGAATCCACCATGATGCGTCCGCGTTCCAAGTGATCGTCAATGCGGATTTCGCTTCGAGCGACCGTACCCTCCACAGGCAGCCGCATGGCCCGACCATCAGCAAAAAGCGGGTTGGCTTGCTGGGCTTTCCACCGAGCCTGGTTGTCCATATTTTGAATGATGTGAATCCGGGGCTCACGAGACATTTCAGATCTCATCCGAGCGGCAATGGCCGGAGGAAGCAGCGCGAATGTTGATCCGACAATTGTCAGGATCACCAAAATCCTTGGTGGCTTTGGGATCTTCGGAATCATGAGCTTGGGAAGCATCATCAGTCCCCCAACATTTCAATTGAAAGGGGATTCAATGATTCCAGAAAAGAGCGAGTCTTTTCGGGATGGAATTTGGGATCTTTGGCTTCGATCACCAGAAAAAAGCGGTCATCGGTCGCACGTGCAAATCGAGTGGATCGCAGGGTTGGATGGTAGAGCTGCGGCAAACCGCAAAGCAACAACAGACCTCCAACACACCCGAGTGCAGAGAGGAGAATGGTCAACTCAAACATCACAGGAATCCAAGCCGGCGTGGACAACAGGGGCTTACCCGAGATCAGGAAGTCGTAACCTCGGATTGGCACCAAGGCCCAGAAATCAAAGTTTGTGGCATTGGTAAACCATTGCAGCAAAAAGCCAACCGTGAATCCTGTCGAACCACCACCCATAACCAAAAGTGGCAAGATGGTTGGCTTGATTCCCATAGCCTTATCGAGGCCATGCACTGGATATGGAGTGTGCGTATCCCACCAACGGAAGCCCTGTTGCTTCGCCAATTTTGCAGCTGCCATGATCTGAGCCGGGGTCTCAAATTCCGCCATAAGCCCCCATCCGACATCTTCAATCGCTGGAGCTTCGGTGACGGTTTCTCCTTCAGTCACCGGTCGAATGATGTTAGGAAGAGTGGTCATTCATGACCTCCGTCAGCTGAACCATGTTCATGGTGGGGATCCGCTCCACCCAAGGGATCATGAGGATCACCTTGAGGCATAACGGTCTTGACTTCGGCGATTGCAATGACCGGCAAGAAGCGAATGAACAGAAGGAAGAGCGTGAAAAAGAGCCCAAATGAGCAAATCATCATGGCCCAGTCAACCCAGCTTGGGGTGAAATACGCCCAGCTCGCGGGCAAGAAATCCTGCTCCAAGGAAAGGACGATCACAAATCGCTCGAACCACATACCCACATTGACGCACATCACTACGAACATCATGACTGGAATACTGGTTCTGCATTTTCTGAACCAGAACAGCTGTGGACTGACCACATTGCAGAAAATCATGATCCAGTAGGCCCACGCGTGTTGCCCAGTGGCCCGGTTAATAAACACAAAACCCTCGTAAGGTGCTTGGGAATACCAAGCAATGAAAAATTCCATCGAGTACGCGTAACCAACGATCGATCCCGTGAGCAAGATGATCTTGTTCATGTTCTCGAGGTGGCGCATGGTGATGAAGTTTTTCAGCCCCCAGATTTGCCGAGCCGGTACCGCCAACGTGACCACCATGGCAAATCCACCAAACACCGCTCCCGCCACGAAGTAGGGAGGGAAAATAGTGGTGTGCCAACCGGGAAGTTGACTCACTGCGAAGTCGAAAGAAACCACCGAGTGGACGGAAAGAACCAAAGGTGTGGCCAAAGCGGCCAAAAGAAGATACGCCCGCTCGTAACGATGCCAGTGTCGAGTCGAACCTCTCCAACCAAGGCTAAAGAAACCGTAGGCAAAGGCTTTTAGCTTTGTGTTGGCTCGGTCTCGCATGGTGGCCAAATCAGGGACCATGCCGAGGTACCAGAACAGGAGTGAAACCGTGAAGTATGTCGAGACTGCGAAGACATCCCAAAGCAATGGTGAGCGGAACTGGGGCCACATCTCCATTTGATTCGGAATTGGGAAGAGCCAATACGCCAACCAAACACGTCCAACGTGAATACCAGGGAATGTCCCGGCACAGATCACCGCAAAAATGGTCATCGCTTCTGCGAATCTATTGATCGCCGTTCGCCACTTCTGACGGAACAGGAACAAGATGGCGGAGATAAGGGTTCCGGCG
>NYTZ01000104.1 GCA_002683735.1 Flavobacteriales bacterium | reverse complement strand
GCAATTTCCTCCTTGGTGGTCGGAATTGCCGTTGAGCGGGCACCATCCTGCCTTGTTGTCTCAAGCTCACTGCTCTCATCGGGTGTGACAGACGATGATGCGCTTCCCTCCACCAAGGATTCGGGCTCATCGCTTGTAACTGGGTTGCCAGATTCAGCCATTTCAGCGCGCTCCAAGGCCAAGGCATCCGCAGGAGGACGGGGTGCGCGCACCCGCTCTCCATCCACAAACCGAACGACAAAGGCGTCCTCATACCCCATGGAACGAATGACATCCCGCGCCACAACAGCCGAATCGTAAGCATCGAAGCTTCCTGCGAGATAGCGAGTGATGCCTGAAGCGGCGGTCACGGCCCACATCGGATCAAAGGCCGCAAACAAAGCCGCTGGAAGGGGATTTCGGAATGCGCCAATCTGCACCTTGTATTCCACGCCCTCCAACCGCGGCGCCCCGGCTTCACTTGAATACCGCTCAGCCGCTTTGACGGATTGCCCTGAAGCCGATGCAGAAGCAGCCGACAGGATGGCCCTTTCCATTTCTTCACGACGAATGGGGCGGATACGCACACCTGAAGAACCTCCCCTGGATTGCCCCACCACCTCTGCTGCAGGCAGCTCGACACCGAACGCCTGAGCCCAGCTTTGTTGCTCCAATTCCCGTTCTTGGTTAAGTGCCACACGATCATCCGGGATCTCGTTGGAAATGGTCCTGCCGGATGACCCGGTTTTTTCCTGTTCCTCCGCTCTGGTCAGAGGTTGCCAGGCCCCGTTTTCCAGCCCACCGTCGCCGGACACGGCTTCAGTCGTGGCTTCCGCTGCCTGCGGTTCGGACGACCCGACGGCGGTCTGCCCTGAGGATGACGGCGCAGCACCCTCGGAAGTCTCCATCACTGCCGCACTTGGCAAGGCTGACGCCACTGCAGGCTCAATTGCATTCTCTCCTCTCACTGCCGTTGCTTCATCGTTGGAACGGACCATGGCAACAGACCTGTCATCAGACCACGCCACACTGAGCTGAGCCAACCCTGCCGGGGTGATGTCCGGCCGGGTTTCCAGCAGTTTAGACCATGCATCCAGAACATCACGCTCACTGAAGAACAGGTCCTTTTGGGCCCGATTGCGTTGCGCTGGAGAATCCGCCGCCTGTTTGACCGAAAAAGCCTGTTGCCAATCGGCAAACGATTCGAGGAGCGCCTTCTCCTCTGGCTGCAATCCGATTTCGGCACGGCGTTGCGTTGCGACATCCAGCTCACGCCATTCACGGGTCAACTGCGCCAACACTTCCACGAGCAAACGGCGCTCTGACTCTGCGCTCCCTGCCCACGCAGGAAACAAGGGAGTCTGCTCCGACAGGCGCGAATCCAATGGCTCCACCTCGACTTCGGCAGCCACGCTTTGCCCACCTTCGACACCCCCTTCCATGTCCGCCTGCACTACAGCCGAAATCTCTGGTTCCGTTAAACCTGACCCAGTCAGCGATGGCGAATCACGCTCCAAACTGGACCCTGCAAATGCCTCCGTTGCCTCCCCAGGCTCCGAAGACGCGGAACCGCCCGCATCGGCCTGAGGTACGAGGGCAGCTTCTGTTGACGTGGAAGGCGTCTCCACCGCACTTGAATTCGAAGTTTCGAGCAAGGGCAATTCACCTGGAGCGAGCTCCACCATCGCTTCATCTCCATCGGGACCGACCATGGCGGGCGCTCCTAAATCATCCCTCGTCTCCTTCATTTCAGATGACGCCTTTTCGCTCCGTTCCGGCGCAACCAGGCCCATTTCTCGTTGTTCTCCCTGCTGCCCTTGTTCTCCTTGTTCCTCTCGGTTTGCTTGATTCTGCCGCTGACCGTCCTCGACGGAGACCATGGCAATTGCACCTGCATCTTCCCGTTCTTCCAACTCAGTGCGGAAGGCCAGCGAGGCCTCTTTCAATCCGTGCGCCAAAGCCGCCTGCTCCATGCGAAGGGCATGCATCAACTCCTGATTCAGGGCTTTCTCTTCCCCCCTTGCCCCGCGCTCTGCCTCTTCAATCCGCCGGGCCAACACCACCAACTCCGCCTCTCCTGCTTCCAAGGCCTTCCAGGATTCCTCCTCAATCAGCTGCTCGTCCGACTTTGCGTCACGCTGCCACTGTTTCCATTCCGATTGCCACGACCGCACTTCAGCCTCTGCCAGCGCTTCCAGTTCAGCCAAGACGGCATCCTTGAGCTCTAGGAAAGGCTGTCCCCAATCTGATTCCAATTGCGCCGTTGTCGGAGGACCTTCAACTATGGGAACCCCCAGCCCGTTGGCTGCATCCGCAACAGCGTTCATTTTCTTGGCAACCCGTGCAGAGGAGGACAAGGCTGCCGCCCATTGCATGGACACCCATTCCAACTCCTCCACCATCGCGATTTTGACTTCCTCGGTAGCGGCATTGAGTTCGGCACCAAACAGTGCGCCGAGCAGGGCTTGGCCGCCGGCGAACTCCTGCAATTCTGGATTCACAGGGTCCAGCCAGGACAACGCTTGGCCGGCTTGCCCCGTCTCTTCTGAGCTCGGCTCCACATCGAGCGCTTCATCCGCTTCATCTTTCCCCGATTCCGCAGGCACCATGGATTCCGCTACATCCAGTTCGGCGGCGGTCCTCTGCGCCATGGACTCTAACTCCCCACCCCTGTTTTCCAGGCTCGATGTCGATGCTGCTGCACCGGCGGCAGCATCGGTTCGTTGAGGCTCATCCGAAGGTGTCGTGGACGCTACCGCCATCGCTTCCTCCTTCTCGGCCACGAGCAGGGTTTCTCGGTGCTCCTGCCACAGGGCCATATGCCGAGCAAGTTGCTCATTCTGTCGACGCAGCCAATTGCCGCGCCATCCCCTTTGCTCCTTGCGGGTCCAGATAGCAGGAGCATCCAACAACACCCCCTCCCAATCCTCGAACAATTGATCTCCCTCTCCCAGTGCCATGTCCGCCGCATTCGGATCTACCCCCTTCACCCCACGCCGTGCATCTTTCCAATCGGACCAGCGCGCCATCAGCGGCCTCAAATTGATTCCCTCGGCNTCCCACAACTCGCGGATGGCCAACTTCTCACGGCGAAAAGCCAGAGCGGCTTCGCCCGCCACTTTCGCCAAAGCCGGGTTGGTGGCAGACTGCACCGCATAGGTCCATGCGTCCAGCATGCTCCGTACTTCCTCAAAGTCCAATGCATCCAACAGCTTGGCATCCAAACGACTGGGATCGGGGGACCACATTTCCAAATCATCCAGCAAATCGTAAAGTGTTCCCGCTGAAGCCATGTTGGGATTGTCAAGAAAGTCCCGCTCCAGCGTCAACACCGTGCTGGCTTTGGTCGCCCAAACGACCTCTGCATCTTCCTNGTTCTCTTCCAACCAGGTCGCCACGGCCTCCGGATTCTTCGGTAAATCCANCCATGCCTCAGGGCCACCTGATGATGGAACGATGGACTCCCCAAGAGACGGGGCCGCGGTATTGGCTGACACGGCATCCTCTGGCTCGCCCGNGACGGTCGACTGAGGCGTGTTTTCCGCGACAAACTCCTCAGCAACAGCCGCGTCTTCCGGCATCCGATCCTTGACCCAATCCGACCACACGGCCAACGTTCCTGCCCCCTGTTCATCCTGGCGCTCAGGTGCGACAACCTCAGTTGGGGTAAAATCCGCCAACATGGCCCAATCGGGGCGGGCTTGCTCCTCGAACGTCCACCCCTGCCCTCTCTTGTTCAGGCGCCAAGTCTCCTCAGCCTCACCGAACGCTTCTGCAACAACTTTGCCCTCGGCATTTTCCAAGACCAATCGGACCCCACCCCCAGACTGGATTTGAGGCAGGCTCAAATGCCCTTCCTCAGCGCCCGGCGCGGATTCCGCGATGGATTCACCGCCGGAATACACCCGCAACCTCAATCCCTCCGCNTCCATTTCCTCCTCAACCCAGGTGACCGANCCTTTCACGAATTCCGATTCAGAGAGGGCGACGCGGTATGCGTGGACCTTGCCTCTGGACGCNGCCCTGTTCGAGAAAAGCCAAGCCCCTCCATCCGGTTCAGGCACGAAAAAAGCGTCATCGTTGACGGTGTTGATCGGGAAGGGCAAACGCTCCGGGTCTCCCTGAGGCCATCCATTTGCCCATCGCACCGCGTAGATGTCCTTGCCCCCCAGACCACCCGGCCGGTTGCTGGAGAAATACAACACCCCATCCGGCGACAGGTAGGCATCGTCCTCATCCCAAGCAGTGTTGACGCCGTCGGGAAGCCGTTGGGACTCCCCGTACTCCCCGCCGTGCAGCGCGATGCGGAAAAGGTCCTTTCCAAGTTTGCCATTCTTGCCCAAGGAGCTGTAGACGAGAGCCGTGTCCCTGTCGTGGAATGCCATGTTGCCCGGACTTTCCTTGCCATCTGCTTTGGAGCGAAGGGCAACGGGGATGCTGACAAGCCGCAATCCAGGAGTCTGAGGCCGGTAATAGCGGAACGCCAAATCCGGCTCGGCAGGGAAACGGTCCAGGACCCGAACCGAAACCCGCTCCTCGGGGTCCCAATCCACGGCCACACAAGACTGCTCCCAGACCATAGCCTCGGTCCGGAACCGGGCTTTTTTGCCTCCCGTTTCCAAATAGGCCGCGTACAAATCCCGCGCCTTGCTGAAATCATATTCAAGGTGGGCCAATCTGGCACGGTGGAATTCGAGGTCAGCCTCCTCGCAATTGGACCGCATGGCAATGCCCAAATGGCGCCTCGCCATGTTGAGTCTTCCTGGTTCCCGGAGCGCACACCCCCCCAAACGGGAATGCAGACACCCTTCTTCAGGAAACAGACTGACGAGCTTTTCATATTCGGCCAAAGCCACCGCCCAATCCGAGGATGCATAGGCTGCATCCGCCCTGTTCCTCAACTCCTCCCAGTCCTGCGCAGCCACGCTTGCAGCGCTCCACAGCAGGAACACCGAGCACAAGAAGCGCAGCCAAACCCGCTGTCGAGGGTGGCCATCTCTCCGCAATGAGGGCATGACACCAAATTCCGGCGCAAACCGGGTGTTCCGTGTAGGAATGGCGGGGGGTTTCAACAGGAGTAGCCTGACCCTTTCCGGCCCTGTTCTCCCGGCTACCTTTGCACCCAGAACGATTCCCCATGCCCAACGCATTCTTTCAAGTCCCGTACCCTGAAAACGAACCCGTCCTGTCCTACAGCCCGGGCAGCCCCGAGCGCGAAGCCCAGCTCGCCGAGTATGAGCGCATGCTGAACCAGGACCCAGTGTCCGTGCCCATGGTGATCGGAGGTCGCCAAGTCACCACAGACGACCGCCGCCCACTGACTCCGCCGCACGACCACCAGCGGGTCATCGGCCACGCGCATTTCGGCACGGCAGACCACGTTCGGGAGGCCATCGACGCCGCCCTAGAGGCCCGCACCGGATGGGCCGCTCTGGATTGGGAGCAGCGCGCAAGCATCTTCGAAGATGTCGCTCTGTTTCTTGTTGCTAACGTAGCTTACCCTTGGCCCGTCCTCCATGGCTGCGTACTTGTTTATCAAAACCCGTTCACAAGGATTGCCACCGTCACTCGAGAGGAGGACCTTCTTGATCTTGACCCTACTCCGATTGACTGCATCCACGTAGACGGAGCAATCCGGTTG
>NYTZ01000103.1 GCA_002683735.1 Flavobacteriales bacterium | reverse complement strand
GCTCACCTGGATCCGTGTCCATCACGATGTTCAACTTGTCCACCAGGGGCGCATCGTGAACGTACCAACTGTGGCGTTCCATCTCGGCCTCCAATTGGCCTGCTGCCCAACCGCTGTATCCGATGAAAAAGCGGATGTGCCCTTTTGCCTGCCCCGGTCGGGACAACAGCTTCCGGATGTCATCCAGTTCGCCCCCCAGCCACAAACCGGGCAGCACAGGCATAGCATTAACAACCTGATCGCCATAGGTGTGAAGGAAGAAGAGGCTGTCGTCGTGCACCGGCCCACCGAGAGACACTTCGTGGTCGATTCCCCAGGCTTCCGACTCCGGCAACACCTCTTTCAGACGGCGACCAGTTCCATTGTCTAGCACGAGTCCCACCGTGCCGTCCGCGTCGTGATCGCACAGAAACACCGTTTTGCGACCGAACCAGGGGTCGGTCAAAAAGGGCTCGGACAGCAAAAACTGTCCGGCGCGGGGCTTCGCTGTGGAATCCGGAACGATTTCCATGCTGCAATGTCCCACTTTTGGCGTTGCATGTCGAGAACCCGCTTCCCAAAAAAGCGCCCCACGTTGCCTCTGCGACTTTGGCTGCTCCTTCCGCTGCTCTCCATAGGCGCCACGGCCTCCCTACTCGGTCAAGGATTGGGCAAGACCCCGACCTGGGATGAAGCCATCCGCGCCTATCAAGGGCTGCACGACCGCCATCCGGAAAACACCACCTGGGCGCCCTTCGGCACCGCTGATGTGGGACGCCCCCTGCACTTGTTTACCATGGGAAAAAAGGAGGGGGCCGAACTGACACTGCTGGTCAACAACGCCATCCATCCAGGCGAACCCTGCGGCGTCAATGCCTGCATCGCTTGGGCCACGGACATGCTTGATGGCGGAACCTTGCCCGACGGCGTTCACATTGCCATTGTGCCCATATACAATGTGGGAGGGGGCTTGCGGCGCAATTGCTGCACGCGGGCCAACCAACTCGGTCCGGAGATGTATGGTTTTCGTGGCAACGCCCGAAACTTGGATTTAAACCGAGATTTCATCAAATGCGACAGCCGCAACGCATTGGCTTTCAATGCCATGTTTGCTTCACTGTCCCCGGACGTGTTTGTGGACACCCACACCTCCAATGGCGCGGATTACCCTGCGGTCCTGACCTTGATTGCCAGCCAACCCGACAAACTTGGCGGCGTCCTCGGCCCTTGGCTCGAACACACCTTGATGCCTGAGCTCTACGCCGATATGGCCGAAGCCGGCACCGCCATGACGCCTTACGTTTACACCTTGGGCGACACGCCGGACAACGGCATCATGGACTTCCTCGAAACCCCGAGGTATTCGACCGGCTACGGCGCATTGCACCACACCATCGGCTTCACCACCGAAGCGCACATGCTCAAGCCGTTTGAGGACCGGGTGGCGGCAACGCGATTGTTTCTGGAAGTGGTCCTCGATGCGGGGCTTCGGCATACAAAGGTGATCCGCGACCTGCGCCAACAACAGGACCAACTCTTCCGCGAAGCCGACGAGGTGGAGGTGGCCTGGGCGCTTGACACCAGCGCCGTGGATGCGGTCGCGTTCTCGGGATATGCCGCTCGACAGGAGTGGAGTCCAATCACCCATGAACGGCGCTTGCGCTATGACCGGGACAGCCTCTGGACCCGTGATATCCGACATCTGCACACTTACGTCGGTACCGAAACGGCTTCCGTACCTGCCGCCTTCATCATCCCGCAGGCTTGGCGCCACGTGTTGGAGCGGTTGCAGGCCAACGGCGTCCGCATGACCGATGTCCCCAACGACACGACCTTGGTCCTCGAGGTCACCTACATCCTGTCCCACCGGGCATCGGGGCGCCCATATGAAGGCCACCATTACCGAACCATCCAAGACGTGGAGGTGCGCAACGAGGAAGTCCAGCTCTTTGCAGGCGACAAAGTCATCTCCATCGACCAACCCGCGGCCCGTTATCTTTTGGAGACACTCAGCCCTAAGGCTGTGGACGCCTTCGCGGCTTGGAACTTCTTTGACAGCGTCTTGCAACAGAAGGAATACTTCTCGGCCTATGTGTTTGAGGAAACCGCCCAAACGATGGTGGAAGAAGACCCCGATTGGATGGACCGACTCGATGCACTCCGGGAAGCCAATGCGGAAAANGGAACGTCCATGNGCCACCGTGCCCAGCTCGACGTGCTGTACAAAGCCTCCCCGCACTTTGAAGGCACTTCTAATCGCTACCCCGTCTACGCCTGGCCCAAGGGGAATGGGCTTCCTTTTGAATGAGCCATGAGCCGGGATTGGTACCACCCCTTNATCAGCGGACACCATCAAGTGGTGCGCACCCTTCGGCGCGAAGTGCTCGACGCCAGCCCGGGTCAATGGCGCCTGGCAGCGGACACCGTGGCCCGACTTTACGTGGCACCGCGGGACATGCAGGTTCAGAAGGAGGATTGGCACGGATTGCGCACCGAGCGCATCCTGCGCAAGGGCCACCGGCCTGAAACCAAGGACATCCTGTGGATCCATGGAGGCGGATTCGCCTTCGGGTCACCGAGGACGCACCGTGCTGGTGCTGCGGCACTCGCGTTGTCGACCGGCCGAGCCGTGCGGCTTCTCGACTACCCCTTGGCCCCGGAGCATCCGTATCCACAGGCGCTGGACGCCTTGTCTCAAATCTCAGTGAACGTTCCCCTCGACATCGTGGGCGATTCGGCCGGGGGCAACCTCGCATTGGCTTGGGCCTTGCGCCGCGGACATGGGGACCGGCTCATCCTGCTTTCGCCATGGCTGGACCTTCGGGTGGACGGACACAGCGCCCGGCGCAATGCGAGTGGGCACAGCGTGTTTGACCGGGAAGACCTTCGGGAATACGCAGGGCTCTACCTCGCCGGGCATGCTGCCACCTCCCCGGATTGCAGCCCCATTCTCGCAGAAGACATCGCCCTTCAGCGCCTTGGCGATATTCTGCTCGAATCTTCCAGCGCCGAAATGCTCCATGCCGACGCTGAAGCCTTGGCCGCGCGCGCCAAGGCGCTCAACCTCCCACTGACTTGGGCCCAGGAAGAGCAAGCCCACCACGGCTGGCAGCTCTTTCCCGACGTTTTGCCCGAGGCCCAGCGAAGCATCCGACGCATGACCGATTTCCTTGCATAGGCTCGACGGAATGGCGCACTGCGCGTGACACCTGCTTAACACACCCCCGACCAAATTGCGCCTGTCGAAATGGATGGAGGTTTCGATTTCAGGTTCTCAGGGTTGGCTTCAACAAAAGGGGCCAATCTCTCCAAGGCAAAGCCACCTCCAAACGCGGGGGTGGCTTTTTTCATTGGGCCAGCACCTCATCCATGGCATCCAACAGGGACGCCAATGCCCCCGCCAATTCTTCGCCACTGACATTGAGGGGAGGCGCCAATCGGAAGCCCTCGGGACGGCTCAAAAACCAAAAGAGAATCAACCCCCGCTTGCGTGCGGCCTTCACCAATTCGGCCACCTTGTGCGGGTGGTCCAGGTCCACCCCAAGGAAATGGCCCCGGCCTCGCACCTCCTTGACGAGTGGATGGGCTCGCAAAGCCGTTTTCCAGGCCTCTCCTTGGGACAGGACGGTTTCGAGATCAAGACGGGCCAATTCGGTGAGGTAAGCTGCCGCGGCAGCGCAAGCCATCGGGTGCCCGCCAAACGTGGTGATGTGGCCCAACTTCGGAGACTCCCGCAGTTGCTTCATGTGGTCTGAAGCCGCCACGAAAGCGCCGATGGGCATGCCCCCGCCCAACGCCTTGCCCAGTACGAGCACGTCCGGCTCCACCCCGGTGGCTTGGAAGGCATGGACATGCCCGGTTCGGCCCAACCCACATTGGATCTCGTCGAGGACCAGCATGGCTCCCACAGCTTGACAGCGCGCCTTCAACGCCAGCAAATGCTGTTCTGGGACAGGCCGGATTCCCGCATCGCCCTGCACCGTTTCCACAAAGACGGCAGCGGTCTTTTCCGTAATGCGCTCCAGTTCCTCATCGTCCCCAAACGCGAGGTGATCCACATCGGGCAGCAGCGGCATGAAGGCGTTGCGGCGATGGGAGGGGGTAGACAGGCTCAAGGCCCCGAATGTGGCCCCGTGGTAGCCCCCATGTACCCCGAAGATCTCGGTTCGACCGGTCACACGTCGGACCAGCTTCATGGCCCCTTCAATGGCCTCGGTGCCGCTGTTGACGAAATAGACGGAATCGAGGGCCGTGTCTTTGAGAGACGACAACAATGCCTTGGCCGCACGGTCCTGCGCCGATTGCGCATACTCCCCGTACACCATCACATGGAGATGCTGGTCCACCTGCGCATGCAAGGCCTCTCGAATGGCCGGGTGGCCATGCCCCAGGTTGCTCACCCCAATGCCACTGACCAAGTCGAAGAGGCGCTCGCCATTTTCAGTTTCCAGCCAACACCCCTCAGCCCGCACAATGCGTTCGCCAAGCGGATGTGGCGTGGTCATGGCTAAGCCCCGGGAGAGAAAGTCTGAAGCGGCCTTCATGGAACTGGAACCGCTTCGAAACCGAACTCATCGGCAAACACCCACGTAGGATTGCCCCGTCCCGGATGCCAATCCGGGATGACCCCTCCATTGAAGGGGGACAACTCCAACTGCAGGTATCGGGCTTTTCGGCTTGCTTCAGCGCGAATGCGACGGGAATGAGCGCCGTATTGCTGTGGATCCATTCCAGGACGTTCGCGCCCAAATTCCTCAAACGTGACTCCGTCCATGGACGTCCGGAACTGCACTTCAGATGGTCCCCAGATCCATGACTTGACATCCTGCAGCACCCCAACGTCCATGCTGGCGATGCGATGGACGCGCCCCAAATCCACAGTGACCAGCGCCGGAACGCCGTGATATCCTTGCCAATCTCCAGTTCTGAAGTCATCGCCATCGCCGCGGATATCATCGACCAAAGCGCGGTCACCGCCCGCCGCATATTGGTTGGCATAAGGGTAAACGATGTTGATGCCGTAGTCAGGATTGACCCGGGCAATCCGCCCAGAGACCACAGCACTCCTGATCCCGTCTCGCTCAGCGACAAGCTGGACCACCTGGGTACCGCGCACGGTGATGGGACCTTGAACCGGTTNCATTTTCGTCATGTCCCCCTCATCCCCGATGGCATAGTAGAGACGGGCATCGGAGTCGATGCACCCCACTTCCACGGACAAGCTGTCTCCCGAGTAACTGCGGGGCGCATTGAGATAAGGGGCAGCCACAAATGCGTCCTCTGCCATCGTCCAATCCGCCACAGGCCAATCGCCTTGGGCACGGCCAAACCCGTCAGCCGGAGCTGGCTCGTCCGACATGGTGAACGCCCAATGGCCTCCGGCCATGAGCTGTGCATGGGTGACCCACGCTCGGGACTGGGGTTCTCCGTTGATGGTCAACCCGTGGATGTACGTCGCGTTGGGACCAGAACGGTCTGCNGTCACCCGCAGGGTGCGGCCATTCGGGAGCAACCATTCCACCTCGTCGTAACGCGGCGTACCCAAGACGTACTGATCCGAACCCGGTGTAACGGGGTATAAGCCCAACGCACTCCAGACGTACCAACTGCTCATCTGTCCGCAATCCTCATTTCCACTCAACCCGTCGGGTTCCGCGGTGTAGAGCGCATCACAGATGCTGTCCACCAAANCCTGTGTCCGGTCAGGATAACCCGCAAACGATGGCAGATAAGCCATGTGATGAGAAGGCTCATTGCCGTGCGCGTATTGGCCGATGAGGCCGGTGATGTCGCTCTGGTGGCGGCCCGTCATCTCGCTGGACGCAGCGAACATGTCCTGCAGGCGCTCCGCATATGCCTCAGGCCCGCCGAGGAGGGCCATGTGGCCACTGATGTCATGCGGCATGAAGAAGTTGTACTGCCAACCGTTGGCCTCAGTATACTCGAACGTCACTTCTGTGGGGTCAAANCCTTCACGCCATGCTGCGCCATACCGCGGTTGGATGAACCTGTTGGCGGGGTTGTACAGGTTCTGCCAGCCCTGAGCGCGACGGCCGAAGCGCGACGCGATGTCCATTCGGCCCATGCTTTCCGCCATGCGCGCAATGCAGGCATCATCAAAGGCATACTCAAGCGTCTTGGACACGCTTTCGCTTTCTCGCTCCAAGGGCAAATACCCGATGCTGTCCCAAATCGGTTTGGCCAGCTCATCGGCCGTCGCAGCCGCCACCATGGCGTCGAGGGCTTTCTCCGCGTCGTAATTGCGCAGCCCTTTGGCCCAGGCATCCGCGATGACGGGCACCGCGTGGTAGCCGATCATGCACCCGGTGTAGTTGCCAGCCAGTTCCCACATGGGGAGTTGTCCGCCCTCCTCATGCATGGCGATGAAATTCCGAACAAATTCCTCAGTCCGTTCGGGTTCCAAAACGTTGAGCAGGGGGTGGGTGGCCCTGAACGTATCCCACAGGGAAAACACCGTGTAGCGAAGCGTGCTGTCGTCCGCCTGATGCACGCGCAAGTCCGTCCCCCGGTAGCGCCCGTCCACATCCGTGGCGAGGTTGGGAACCGTCAAACTGTGGTAGAGGGAAGTGTAGAAAATGGTCCGCTCATCGGCATCCGGTTCTTCAATCTGAATCCGGCCCAGCGCCGCATTCCATTGCTGCTCCGCCCGGGCCCGGGCCGCATCAAACCCGCCCGCCGTCGGGGCTTCCGCGTTGAGGTTGGCCACCGCTCCTTCGAGGTCCGAGAAACTCAAAGCCACTCTGGCCTCAACAGACTCTACATCTTTGAAAACCAATGAGAAAATGGGGACGTAGGTCAACTCCTGCTTCAGCACGCCATTCGCATCGCGCTCGGTCTGCAATTCCGCCATCTGATCCAACCATTCAAACGGTTGATCAAACCGCATCGCGAAATACACATGCTGCTCCCGCGCCCAGTTGTCCGAGACCCGCTGCCCCACCAAGGTGGAGTCGTCCAAAGGGTACATGCCGTAATTGATGAGGTCATCCCGGTGAGCCAGGTCCACCACAAGCTGCAGCGTATCGCGCGATGACAAAGTCCAACGGTGGTGCCCCACGCGCTCGCTGGCCGTCAATTCGACTTCGAGCCCACTGCGCTCCAATGCGCATCGATAGTAGCCCGCATGGGCTTCTTGACTGC
>NYTZ01000102.1 GCA_002683735.1 Flavobacteriales bacterium | reverse complement strand
TTTTGGCCTGCTGTTGCTGGGGGGACTGCGCGCAAGCCAATCGTTGGCCATGCCGCTTGAGGATGCCTGGATTCGGCGGCGGGCCGAGCGCGCTGCCGCCCCACACCTCGACCATCCCTGGATGCAACGCTGGTGCACCTTGCGCTGAATCCATGCCGCAGGGACTTGAACTGTTGGTTAAATTCAAAGCATCAATCCTACCGACTCCATTGCATGAAGAAGCCGACCATCCTGATCGTCGATGACGAGCCGGACATCCTCGAATTGGTTGAATACAACCTCGCCAAGGAAGGCTATGAGGTCCACACCGCCGAGAATGGCCAGGAAGGCTTGAAGAAGGCCAAGAAAGTGCGCCCCGACCTGGTGCTCCTCGATGTGATGATGCCGCAAATGGACGGCATGGAAACCTGCATGGAGCTCCGGAATAATGACCAGCTCGAACACACCGTCATCGCCTTCTTGACCGCACGGGGCGAGGACTACAGCCAGATTGCAGGATTTGACGCCGGGGCAGACGATTACATCACCAAGCCCATCAAGCCCCGGGTACTGCTGAGCCGAATCAAGGCGCTGCTCCGGCGGGGGGCCGCCGGACCGTCCAAGAAGCAGGTGTTCCAAGGCAAGACCATCACGATCGACCGCGAACGCTACGTGGTCATTCAGGACGGCACGGAACGAAGCCTGCCCAAAAAGGAATTTGAACTGCTTTCCTTGCTCGTCTCCGAACCGGGCAAGGTGTTCACGCGGAGCACCATCCTGTCCAGAGTGTGGGGCAACGATGTCGTGGTGGGGGACCGCACCATTGACGTGCACATCCGCAAACTGAGGGAAAAACTCGGCGACCACTACTTCAAGACTGTCAAAGGGGTGGGCTACAAATTCGAAGAGGAATGAACGTTCGCACGCCGCGAGGTCTCGCCCTTCTGGCATCGTTTGTGATCACGATCCTGGGCATGGCGCTGTGTTTCGGTGTGCTCATGCTCTACGGCGTATCCGCGCCGCTTCAAGCTTACGCCTTGGGCGCAGTCGGGCTCTTCGCCTTGTCTTTGCTGATCATTTACAGCGTCATCGAACGGTTCATCTACCAAAAGATTCGGATCATCTACAAGAACATCCACCGCTTCAAGAGCACGAAAGGCCGCACGCAAGACGTACGCATGGATGAAGACGTAATGCAGAAGGTGCAGAATGACGTGATGGACTGGGCGACGGAACGCATCGACGAGATCTCCCAACTCAAGGAGCAGGATAGCTTCCGCAAGGACTTCATCGGCAACCTCGCCCACGAATTGAAGACCCCCATCTTCAACATCCAAGGCTACATCCTGACCTTGCTCGAGGGGGCGTTGGAAGACCCGGACCACAACCGGAAATTCCTGATGAAGGCCGCCAAGAATGTAGACCGCATGGCCACCCTCGTGGAGGATTTGGACATCGTTACCAAGATCGAAGGGGGATCGCTCGAACTGGACTTGGTGGAATTCAACCTCGCCGACCTCGTTCGAGACACCCTCGAAGAACTGGAGCCCCGGGCCAAGCGCCAGAACATCACCATGGCGTTTCTCGAGGAGAATCGCACCCAGCTGCCCGTCCTCGGAGACGCCCCGAAAATCGGGCAGGTCCTCACCAACCTCATTTCCAACAGCCTTCGCTACGGCAAGGAGAACGGCACCACCCAAGTGCGTTGCTATGACATGGAAGAGCAGATCCTCGTCGAGGTGGCCGACGACGGCATCGGCATGTCCGAAGAACACCTGCCACGCATCTTCGAGCGGTTCTACCGGGTGGACAAGAGCCGGTCCCGCAATGCCGGCGGCAGCGGACTTGGGCTGTCCATCGTGAAGCACATCATCGAAGCCCACGGACAGAGCATTTCAGTCCGATCCACGCAGGGCAAAGGGTCCACGTTTTCCTTCACCATCGCCAAGGCCTGAGCCTCAGCGCTGCATCATACCCGTCCCCGCGGCATTGACAAAGGGATTGCCCTCCTTTTCGTCTCCGATGGTCGTCTCCGGGCCGTGTCCCGGCAAAACCGTGTAGTTGTCAGGCAAAGCATACAGCACCTCCGCGATGCTGGTCGCCAAGACCTGCGCATCTCCACCGGGCAGGTCGGTGCGCCCCACACTGCCCTTGAAAAGCACGTCCCCGCCGACCACTGTCCGGCCCGCATGGTCGATGAACACCACGTGGCCCGGCGCGTGACCCGGCGTATGGCGCACCTCCAATTCAAGGGTGCCGAATCGCAGGTTTGCTCCCGCTTCCAACGGCGTGGAGTCCAGCTGCGGCAAGGCGTCCATGGGCACCCCGTACATCTCGGCGGCCCAAGGTGCCATGCTGTAAGTCGGCTCGTCTTCAGGCAACAAACGCGGATGCAAGCCGTACCGCGCCACCATTCCCGCACAACCGAGGACATGATCGAGGTGGGCATGGGTCAGCAGCACGGCCCTCGGGACCCACCCACGATCGGCCAATTCCGTCTCGAATCGATACCACTCGGCCGGCGAGGACATGCCCGGGTCGAAGACCAAGGCGCCGCCTTCTCCATCGTGCAGGACGACGGTGTTTTCAGAAAAAGCGTTGCAAGTCAGGACGAACATGCCCGCAAGTTCTCCTATCCCGGCCAAACGCGATGGCGGGGTCGTACTTTGGGGATTGCATGGTGCGGCGGCGATTCGATTTCCGACGTGGGGCGCTGATCGCCCTGTTGGCCTGGCTCGTTTCTGGGCCGGCTGCGGGCCAATTCCACAATGGACTTGACATGGCCTTTGGCCAACAGCGTGTCCAGTACCGCACCTTCGATTGGCAGACGGTCGAATCCGACCCGTTCACCCTCCACTTCTACAACGGCGGGCGCTCGCTCTCNGAACACGGCCTCTACAGCCTCCTGACCGACCTGCCCTCCGTCGAATCGGACCTGCAGTTGCGGCTCGATGGCGGCATCGATGTGCTCGTCTTCAACAAGCACGCCGACTTCCGNCAGAGCAACATCGGCATCGACGGTAAGGATGCGGGCAACATCGGCGGCACNACCACCATTCATGGCAAGAAGCTCTTCGCGTGGTTTGATGGCGACCGGGCGGCCTTCCGCCAGCAACTGAGGCAGGGGCTGTATCGGGTCCTGCTGCGGCAATACCTCTATGGGAGCGATTGGAAGGATGTGGTCAAGAACACCCAACTCTACTCCCTGCCCCGCTGGATGGAAGATGGCATGGTCCACGCCCTTGCCGGGGAAATGAACCCGGCGGACCAACCGGCTTTGGACGACCTCGTGGCGCGCGGCCAGATCGCGGCCTTGCAAGTGCTGGACGACCGCGAGGCCCGCGTTGCTGGGGAAGCCCTGTGGCGCTTCATCCTGGAGACTTTCGGCCGCCAAGCGGCCGTAGACGTCCTGAGTGGATTCAAAGCGGGACGCACCCTCGACGCGGCCTTCCGCCGCATCGGCTTCGACCTCGAAGGCGTGCTGGCGGCAGCGCAAGCCTATCATCTGATTGGGGGAACGACACCTGCAGAGACGGGGTGGAACGGCCATCCAGTGGCCGCCCAGCCCGAGACCCTGTCGCGGGGGCGGCTGGGAGGGTTGCCCCACCGGGCCAAGCGCAAATACACGCACGGCCGCTTCGCCACATCCGCCGATGGCGCATGGACGGCGTGGATCACCGACGAGCGCGGGCAGGTCTCCGTCTGGATCTCCGATGGCCGAAAGTCTCGCCGCATCGCCCGGTACGACCACAAGCTNGAACGCATCATCGACCCCACCTGCCCCGTGCTGGCGTGGCACCCTTCGGCCCCCATTCTCGCCCACATCCACGAGGAACAGGGGCGGGCCTTCCTAACCACGACCGATGTGTCCACCCGCGAGCAGGCGGAGCGCGAGTTGTTCCGCATCGAAAAGGTCATCCACCTCGACTGGGCGCCGGATGGTCGCAGCTTGGTTTTCAGCGGGGTGCGGGCCGGACACTCCGACTTATATGTCTACAACACATTGGCCGGTTCACAGGTGCCACTGTGGGAAGACGATTGGGACGACCTCCACCCCGACTGGCTCCCGGATGGCAGCGGCATCGTGTTCAGCAGCAACCGCCCCGACCCGGATGAGGATGCGCCCGTCTGGCCCGTGGCACAACAACGCGACCTCTGGCTTTGGTCTGCGGAAGACCGCACCTTGGAGCGGCTCACCGAAACCGCCGAAGACGAGGTCCAGCCGCAGGCGCTGAGTGCCTCACAATTCACCTACCTCGAAGCGGATGACCTCCGCGCCCTCCACCTCGCCGTTCGGGACAGCGCGATCCTCCGCGTCGACACCGCCATCCACTACCGGTATTTCACACGCACCACACCGTGGCTGGAACTCGACGCGCCGGCCCGCGCCTTCTCCCTCATGGAGGACAAGGCCCACTGGGGCGCGCTGACACTGCATGCCGGCCGGCCGGTGTGGCACGTGGCGCCATTGCCCCCTCTGCCAGAGACCGGCGCCATGCGGGAATCCGGCCAAGCCGCTGCCCCGGTTTCGGCGGGGCCTGACCTCGACTACCTGCCCGATCCTGCTCCAGTGCTGTTGCCGGGCCAAGTGGATTACCAGCGGTACACCTTCGAGTCGGAGCGGGTCAATCCGATGCCGCAGCCGACCGCCAAACCCACCCCATCGGCAGAAGCCATCGATCTTCCGACGCTTCCCGCGCCCTTGCCCTATCGGACGAACTATGCCGTCGACCAGGTGCTGAGCCAAGTCGACAACACCTTTGCCACATCCTTCTATCAACCTTTCACAGGACCGGCATCCAGCTTCCCGGGACTCAGCGGCCTCGTCAAGATTGCCGCCTCGGACCTGCACGAGAACCGAAAGTGGGTCGGAGGAATGCGGCTGGCGGGCAGCCTCCAGAATTCCACATTCGTCCTGAGCCATCAGGATCTTGAGCGCAAGGTCGACCGCCAATGGATCATCGAACGTCAAGGCAATGAAGCGCTCGACAACACCCTCGGCGCTCTGACCCGAACCCACACCCACGCCGTCCACTATCGCCGCACCATCCCCTTCAGCGAGACCATGAGCCTTCGGGCGCAATTGACCTACCGGCTGGACCGGACTGCACTGTTGGCCACGGACCCCTTCAATGCGAGCCGGGATGACCTATACCGTCAAGGGGTCGGAGGCACCGTAAGTTGGGTGTTCGACGACAGCCGAATCCGCACGCTGAACATCCGAAGCGGCACCCGTGCCAAGGCATGGTTCGAAATGCTCACCCCGCCTGATGGCGAGGGCGACATGCTGCTTGTAGCCGGGTTTGACGCCCGCCGGTACATCCCCCTGTACCGCAGGGTGACCCTCTGCTTGAGGGCAGCGGGCAACACCTCCTTTGGAGAGCGCGGCCTGCTGCATTACCTCGGGGGCGTGCATGAATCCCTCCTGCCCACCATCGACGGGGCCATGCCCTTGCCAGCGGGCGAATTCGCCTATCAGACGGTGGCGACCCCCATGCGCGGATTCGTCCGCAACGCTCGCAATGGCACCAGTTTCGCCGTGGCAAATGCGGAACTCCGGCTGCCCGTCTTTGCCACCCTATTGCCGCGCAAGAGCCTGTCGCCCTTTATGGAGCACTTCCAAGCCGTGGGCTTCTTTGACATCGGATCCGCATGGACCGGATCGGACCCCTACAGCGACGAGAACGCCTTCAACAACACCACCCTCGAGCAATACCCAGTGAGCATCACCGTCGACAACAACCGCGAACCCATCATCTGGGACTTCGGATTCGGTCTGCGCTCCCAATTGCTCGGATACTTCGTTCGCGCAGATTGGGGTTGGGGGGTCGACGACGGGCTCATCCTGCCCCGGGTGTTCCAACTGTCCTTGTCCACCGACTTCTGATGTCCCGAAAGCCTATGGATCCGACAACCCTACTGACCCTGCTCCTCATCGGCGCCGCTGCCGGCACCCTGAGTGGCTTCATCGGCATTGGTGGCGGTCTGCTCATCGTGCCAGCGCTCATGTACTTCATGGGCATGTCCCAGATGGCCGCCCAAGGCACCAGCCTCGCTCTCATGCTGCCGCCCATCGGTGCGTTGGCCGTGATGAACTATTGGAAGGCAGGAGAGGTCGATGTCCGCGCCTCCGCCATCATGGTCCTGGCCTTTGTGGCGGGGGGCTACTTCGGAAGCCGCATTGCATTGGCCCTCGACCCCTTGAAGGTCCGGCTTGCCTTTGGCCTCGTCATGCTGTTCGTGGCCGTGCGCATGATCATTCAAACCACCCGGGCCCTCTGGATTTCCTGACATGTTGAAGAACGCCATCCTGTCCGCCACCTCAGCCTCGGCCGATCGAATCCTGGCCCACCGCCGGCACCTGCACCTGCACCCGGAGCCCTCCTATCAGGAGACCGCCACAGGCCGCTATGTATCACAGGCCTTGGCCGATATGGGCATCGCCCATTCCACCGGTTGGTGCGCAAAACGCGGTGCGGCGGGCATCGTAGCTGAAATTCCGGGTCGCGAGCCGAGCACACGGCGGGTTGCCCTCAGGGCCGACATGGACGCCCTGCCCATACAGGAAATCGACCGTCCGCATGCCAGCAGCGTCCCAGGTTGGATGCATGCCTGCGGCCACGATGCGCACACCGCCTGTCTCCTGGGCGCAGCCGAAGTGCTGTCGGCCACCCGAGACGCCTGGACAGGCACGGTTCAATTGATCTTCCAGCCCGGCGAGGAATGCCTGCCCGGCGGAGCCTCCCTGATGGTGGCCGAAGGGGCCCTCTCCGCCGACGCCCCGACGGGTGGACCAGGCGCGGGCGCAACGCCTGTAGACGCCATCGTGGGCCAGCACGTCTACCCCCAACTCGATGCGGGTATCGTGGGATTCCGGAGCGGGCCGTACATGGCCGCAGCCGACGAAATCCTGATCCGCATCGTCGGCAAGGGCGGTCATGCAGCCTTGCCCCACCGCACAGCCGACCCCGTCATCGCAGCGGCCCACGTCCTGACCGCTTTGCAGACCGTGGTCAGTCGTTCTTGTAACCCCACGCAGCCGGCCGTGCTCACCTTCGGTAAGATTGCCGGCGGTCATGTCCGCAACGTCATCCCCGACGAGGTCATCCTCGACGGAACCCTACGCACATACGACGAGGCGACGGCAGACACCTTGCGCGCCACGATCCACCGGGTTGCGGAATCCACGGCGGCCGCGTTGGGATGCCGCGCGGAAGTCGACCTCGCCATTGGCTACCCGCCTGTGGTAAATGCCCCGGAACTGACCGCACGATGCCGGAAACAGGCCGAAGCCTTGCTCGGTGCGGACAAGGTGGTCGACTTGCCGATGCGGATGACGGGAGAAGACTTCAGCTTCTATCAGAAAGTGGTCCCGGGCTGCTTCTACCGCCTCGGAACCGGTGGCGAAGGCCGGGGATGCCGCGCTGGCCTCCACACGGCGGAATTCGACATCGACGAAGCCGCATTGCACACGGGGACCGCNATGATGGCGTGGCTGGCNGCCACGGAACACGAAGGGTAAAGGGGCGAGGTCAGTTGGCGACCTCGCTCATGAATTTGATGCGGACCAACCGGATCTCCTCCTCGGTGTAGGCGTCCTCCATCTCTTCCATGACTTCGGCCACGGTGCCTTCCTCGCTTTCCATGAAGCACTCCCAAAGTTCTTCCACGCTGTCCTCGTCGAGGTATTCATCNAGGATGTAATCCAACGCCACTTTGGTCCCTGAGGCGACAATGCCTTCGATGGTGTCCAACAACTCCTCCACGGAGTAAGACTGGGAAGAAGCGATGTCCTCAAGGGTCATGCGCCGGTCCAGCTTCTGGATGATGCTCACCTTGCCCGCATTGCGACCGGCCACACTGCGCACGACGAGGTCGCCCAGGCGCTCGATGCCCTCGGTCTCGATGTGCTTCTGNATGAGGGCCAGAAAGGGCGCGCCGAACTTGCGGACTTTCGAAGCCCCCACGCCGTTGATCATGAGCAACTCGTCCTCCTTGCAAGGGTAATGGGTGGCCATTTCCTCCAGACTCGGGTCCGAGAAGATGACGAAAGGCGGCAGCTCCAGCCGTTGACTCTCCTCCTTGCGAAGGGTGTGCAGCATGTCGAGCAATGGTTGATCGAGGGCACCGCCCTGGGAAGTGGGCTCCGCACTGCGCACCCGCATGCCCTTGTCCTTGTACAAGGTGAATTCCGTGGGGGTCTCGAGGAAAGCTTGTCCAGCCTCCGTCATGTGCAGTACCCCGAATTCTTCGGTCTTCTTCTTGAGGAATCCGGCCAAGGTGATTTGCCGGATAATCCCGTCCCACGCCTCTGCCGGCGCAAGCGACTCTCCGGTGCGAAGAAAGTCGCTCAACTTGCCTGCATAGGTGGCCGTCTCCTGGGTCTCGTAGCCAAGGAGCACATCGCGGAGGAAGGCGCCACGGTGGCGGCCACCGGTCGCTTTCACGAGCTTGAGCAAATGCACCACGATGTCCTTTCCGACGTACGGCTCCGGCGGATTCTTGGCGTTGTCGTCCATATCCCATCCGGGACCGGCGTTCTCGTCGAACTCCTCCCCGAAGTAGTGGAGGATGTATTTGCGGCGTGACGTGGGCGTCTCGGCATAGCCCGCAACTTCCTGCAACAATTGAAGGCCGATTTCGCGCTCGGCAATCGGCTTGCCGGACAGGAACTTTTCGAGCTTTTCCATGTCCTGCAGTCCGTAGAACGCAATGCAGTGCCCTTCCCCCCCATCGCGGCCGGCGCGGCCGGTCTCCTGGTAGTAGGCTTCGAGGGACTTGGGCATATCATAGTGGATGACGAACCGGACATCCGGCTTGTCGATGCCCATGCCAAAGGCGATGGTCGCAACAATCACGTCCACGTCCTGCATGAGGAATTCGTCTTGGATGCGTGAACGCTGGGCAGAGTCCATCCCAGCGTGATACGCTGCTGCTCGGACGCCGTTCACCTTGAGGGTCTCCGCGATTTCCTCCACCTTCTTGCGGCTGAGGCAATAGACGATGCCACTGCGTCCCCGGTTTTCGAGGGCGTGCTGGACCACTTGTTTCAACGCATCCACCTTTGGGCGGACCTCATAAAACAGGTTGGGGCGGTTGAAGCTGGCCTTGTATACGTCGGCATCGAGGATGCCGAGGTTCTTCTGTATGTCGTGCTGAACCTTCGGTGTGGCCGTCGCCGTCAAGGCGATGATCGGGAAAGTGCCGATGCTGTTGATGATGTCCCGAAGACGTCGGTACTCCGGACGNAAATCGTGCCCCCACTCCGAGATGCAGTGCGCCTCGTCAATGGCGAAGAAACTCAGCCGAACGGACCGCAGGAAGTCGGCATTCTCCGCTTTGTTCAGCGATTCCGGGGCCACGTAGAGAAGTTTGGTCTTGCCCATGGCCACAGCATCCTTGACCCGCACAATTTCCGCCTTGCTCAACGAGCTATTGAGGTAATGGGCGATGTCCGGATCGTCAGAATGGCTGCGGATGGCGTCTACCTGGTTCTTCATCAGTGCGATGAGCGGACTCACCACAATGGCGCANCCCTCCTGCACTAAGGCCGGCAANTGATAGCACAAAGACTTACCGCCCCCGGTGGGCATGATGACGAATACATGCTTGCCCGCCATCAGGCTGTCGACCACCTGTTGCTGTTCACCCTTGAACTGGTCAAACCCGAAAAACTTCGCCAAACCCTCCTGCACGGACGAGCCGACAAGGGAACTGGCATTCACAAGGGGTTGGACAGGCGTCTCCATCTAACTTTGGCTTCAACAATATAGAGTGGCGCTCCCGTTCGTGCCCCTTGAATTCCGTCCTGTTTTGCCAACATCGCCCACGAATTCGTCAGCGTCGATTCCAGAGGAAACCGTCCGGGAAGCTGCGTTGCGTACCCTCAAGATGGAGGCCGATGCCATCGCCACCCTCTCCGGTCGGATTGGACCCGACTTCGACCGCACCGTCGCAACCGTCTTGGCGCAGGGTCAACTCGGTGGGCGACTCGTCTTCACCGGCATCGGAAAGAGCGCCGATGTGGCCCGCAAGACGGTGGCCACACTCAACAGCACGGGCACACCTTCTGCCTTTCTCCATGCCGGCGACGCCCTGCACGGCGACCTCGGACTCGTCAGCCCTGCGGATGTCGTCGTGGCCGTGTCCAAGAGCGGTGCNACAGCGGAACTCGTACAACTGATGCCCCTGCTGCAATCCCGCGGGGTGGTCCTCGTCGCCATGGTGGGGCGCGCAGACAGCCCGGTGGCCCGGGCCGCCCAGTATGTGCTGGACGTCTCGGTCGAGCAGGAGGCCTGCCCGCACAACCTTGCCCCCACCACATCGTCGGCCACCCAACTCGCCATGGGCGATGCCTTGGCGATGGCCCTCATGGCCGCCCGTGGGTTTGGGCCGGAAGACTTTGCCCGGTTCCACCCCGGCGGAAGCCTGGGGCGACGCCTGCTGCTCCGGCTCGGCGACCTGATGGACGAACACCAGCAGGCCTACATCGGGCCGAGTGCCCCGCTCCCGGAGGTCTTGCCCGCCCTGTCCGCTGGACGGGTGGGGGCAGTGGCCGTCCTCGAAGGAGGACAGCTGGGAGGACGCCTGCTCGGCATCATCACCGACGGGGACCTGCGCCGTGCACTCGACGGACCGGCCGAATCGTGGTCGAAACTGACTGCGGAGAAGCTGCTCAATGCCGATCCGCAACGGCTCACACCGGATGCTTCGGCCGCCACTGCACTGGAACTGCTTGAATCCAGGCGCATATCACAGATCGTGGTCTGCGCGGAAGACGGCCAGTTCCTTGGTTTTGTCCACCTCCACCAATTGATGGACGCAGGATTGCGTTGAAGCCTCCAAGATGTCCGACCGACCAAACCAGACGGAGGAAATGGGGTTCATGGACCACCTCGAGGAATTGCGGCGGCGCCTGTTCTATGCGCTCATTGGCATCCTTTCGGCCTCCATCGTCCTGTTCGTCGCCAAGGACTGGGTCTTCAACCGGCTCATCTTCGCCCCGCGCAACCCAGACTTTATCACCTTCCGCGCCTGGTGCGCTCTGGGGCACCTGACTGGAGCCGGAGACCGCCTCTGCGTNACCGACATCAGCTACGAGCTGATCAATACGACCATGCTCGGCAACTTCTCGGCACACATCCTTGTGTCCGCCATCGGGGGCTTCATTGTGGCTTTTCCACTGACGTTCGGTCAAATCTGGCGGTTTATCAAGCCCGGCCTGCACGGCAGTGAAGCCTCCGCAGTCCGAGGTGTCACCTGGGCCGCCAGTCTGTTGTTTTTCGCCGGAGTCTGCTTTGGCTATTTCGTGATTGCCCCCCTGAGCCTGCAGTTCTTGGGCCACTACGAAATCGGCGACGTGCAAGCCCGGATTGCCCTGATGAGCTACCTGAAGACGGTGGCGAGCATCACCCTTGCNGCCGGGATCATCTTCCAGGTGCCCGTCGTGATTCATTTCCTGGCCAAGATGGGGCTGGTCACCCCGGCGGGACTTCGGAAATTCCGAAAGCACACGCTGGTGGTGACCCTCATCGTCGCCGCCGTCATTACCCCACCTGACCTGACGTCCCAAGTGCTGGTGGCCTTGCCCGTTCTGGGCCTTTATGAAGTCGGCATTCTCCAAGCGCGGCGCATTCACCGCCGCCAAGAAGCCGAGTTCCAACGCCAAGACGCCAANAATCCTCCCGTATGAAGCTGACTGCCAATGCCATCGTGAAGCAGTATGGCCGCCGCAAAGTGGTCGACCAAGTCGGATTCGAGGTCCGCACCGGTGAAGTGGTCGGACTGCTGGGGCCCAACGGTGCCGGCAAGACCACCTCCTTTTACATGGTGACTGGACTGGTGCAACCGGATGGCGGTTCGGTGACGCTGGTCGATGAAACCGGGGCCGAACACGACATCACCCGCGAGCCCATGTACCGCCGGGCCCAACGCGGCATAGGCTATCTGCCCCAGGAGCCATCCGTATTCAGGAAGCTTAGCGTCGAGGACAACATCATGGCCGTGCTCGAGATGAACCGGAAGGACCCCGCCGCACGCAAGGAGCGCCTCGAAGAATTGCTCGAAGAATTCGGCCTGACCCACGTCCGGAACAACCGCGGCGATGTGCTCAGCGGCGGCGAGAAGCGGCGGACGGAAATCGCCCGGGCACTCGCTGCGGACCCCCGTTTCATCCTGCTCGATGAGCCCTTTGCCGGGGTCGATCCCATCGCCGTCGAGGACATCCAGAAGATCGTCTCGCAACTTCGGACCAAAGGCATTGGCATCCTGATCACCGATCACAACGTCCAGGAAACCCTGCACATCACCGACCGGGCCTATCTCCTGTTTGAAGGGCAAATCCTCAAGGCCGGAACCGCGGAAGAGCTCGCAGCCGATCCGCAGGTGCGCAAGGTGTATCTGGGACAAAACTTTGTGTTGCGCAGCCAAAAGGCTGGCGACGCGTCCTGATTCGCCCCCAATCCAGATTCAGCCCTGGCGGGCCATCATCTCGGCCACATACTTGCCGACGATGTCGAACTCAAGGTTGACCTTGTCCCCCACCGCCATTCGGTGAAACCCGGTGTGCTCCCACGTGTAGGGAATGATGGTCACAGAGAAGCCTTCCGGACCGGAATCCACCACNGTCAAGGATACCCCGTTGACGGTGATGGACCCTTTCTGGACCGTAAGGTGATGGTCCGCCACAGGGTGGGCAAACCGGATGTTCCAAGACCCATCCCGGGCCTCGATGCCGGTCACTTCGGCTGTCGTGTCGACATGGCCTTGAACGATGTGTCCATCCAGGCGATCGCCCACCTTGGTGCACCGCTCGAGGTTGACCACATCGCCCACCACGCGGTCTCCCAATTGGGTCCGCTGCAAGGTCTCCTCCACCGCCGTGACGGTGTAGCGGTCTCCGTCCACCGCCACCACGGTCAGGCAGACGCCGTCGTGGGCGACGCTCTGGTCCACTTTGAGTTCCGGTACGATGGCAGCGGCCAAGGTGAAGTGACGGTTGGTCCCTTCGTCCCGCAGGTCGGTCAGGGTACCGAGGGTTTCAATGATTCCGGTGAACATGGCGGTTCATTCTTTGCCCTCATCCAAACCGCCGAGCAGTTGGAAGGTTCCCGAAAACCGCTCGGAAACCATGCCGACCAGCCGTCGGGTGAATGCGGTACAAGTGTAATGGTAGGTTCCGTCCGCACAGATGGCGCCGGTTCCAATGTGGGTGCCGTTCCAGTCCAAGGCGGGGTCGGTGGTTTGCCATACCTGCTCTCCCCAGCGGTTGAAGACCCGGAAATCCACGCTGTCCACGAATTTCCATGGGAAGGGGCGGTACCGGTCGTTCAGGCCGTCGAGGTTGGGTGTGAAGACGTTGGGCAAGAAGTAAAACGGACAATTGTCGGTGCAGACCGTGTCGGCCAGCGCACTTTCGTTGCGACNTAGGGCCCCATCGGGACCCGGAAGCAGGCTGTCCAATGCCGTCATGCTCCAGCACCCGGCCAACGAGCCACCGAGTTCGTCCGCGCCCCACACCCGAACCGTATCGCCGCCCGACTCCCATTCGGCCAGCAAGGCCAGCGGTGCATCAAGGCTGTCGCTGCGGTACAGCCGAAAACCGGTCACATCGTCCGCACAAGACGGATTGGACCAGCGAACGGTAACGGTCTCCTCGGCACAATCCGCCTCCACGATGAATGGCGGCGGGCACGGGGACTCCGTGTCGTAGGGGATGGCGCATCGGACCGCACTCCAATTCTCAATGGGGTCCAAGATGCTCGGAGAGCCGTAAGTGCCGAGCGTCCGCACCCGGTAGCAGACTTCCACCCCGTTGACAAGGCCACTATCCACGTAAGCCGGGACGCTGACCGTATCCAACAGGACGAGGGACCCATCTTCCAACACG
>NYTZ01000101.1 GCA_002683735.1 Flavobacteriales bacterium | reverse complement strand
ACCCTGAAGCACCGATGTCAGGGGCCGGCCAATGGATCCCTGTGACCGACGGAGAACGCACATGGCCGCGGCTCATTGCCAAGGTGTTGGACGGTTTGCAAGGCCAGGCGCGCTTTTGTGCTGTGGAGAATTGACCACTTTTCACCCTTCGCAAGGGCTTTGCCTTCGGTACTTTGCATCCCCATGCCCGGCCTCAACAAAGTGATGCTCATCGGCCACCTCGGCCGCGACCCGGAAACGCGGTGGTTCGAGGGGGGCAAGGCCATGAGCAAACTTTCCCTGGCCACCTCGGAAACGTACCAGGACGATGAAGGGCAATCCCACCAACGGACGGAATGGCACAACGTGGTCCTCTGGAGAAGGCTCGCTGAAGTGGCCGACGCCCACTTGAGCAAAGGAGACCGGATCTACATCGAAGGCCGCTTGCGAACCCGCAGCTGGCAAGACGCGGAAGGCCAGCAGCACCGCGCCACGGAAATCATAGCGGACCGCATGGACATGCTGGGCACATCCCATTCTCCCGAAGTGGACGCTGTATCCGGGACAGGANGACCGCAGGGTGCGCCAACGGCCCCTGAGCCCATGGATGGCACACCCCTCCCCTTCTGAGGCATGAATTGGATGCAGGACGGTTGGATTTGGCTGGCAGCATTCGCGTCCCTGGGGCTGTTGCTTATCAGCGCCTTTGTATCCGGAAGCGAAATCGCCTTCTTCTCGCTGGATCCCGGATCACGCAGTGCATTAGAGGAGGCTGAGGACGAGCGTTCAAGGGCTGCGCTGGCCTTGTTGTCCAAACCGGACGAAGCCCGCGGCCCCCGTCAGCTGTTGGCCACCATCCTCGTGCTCAACAATGCCGTCAACATCCTCATCATCCTGCTGTCGACGGTCTTGATGCAGCATTGGTTGCCTGCACTGCCCGGATGGCTCGGCATAGTGCTCCACGTCTTCGGGGTCACATTCCTCATCGTCCTGTTCGGCGAGGTGCTGCCCAAGGTCTACGCCAACCGACACCCCTTGGCGCTGGCACGCCGCATGGCGCGGCCGCTGAAAATGGCCCAGCAAGTGCTACGGCCCATCTGGCAGCCCATGAACGCCTTGGGCTCGGCGTTGTCGAAACGCGTGGAATCCGCCCCACCCGAGGTGTCCATTGAGGACCTTGAACACGCGGTGAGCATCACCGATTCAGCGGAACGTTCGGATGAGGAAAACCGCA
Organism: Flavobacteriales bacterium; assembly: GCA_002683735.1. Next base: position 9,064 of record NYTZ01000101.1, on the reverse strand, counting down.
TCCTCAGCGGCATTGTCAGCTTTGGCTCAAAGGACGTCAAGCAAATCATGACCCCGCGGACCGACGTCACGGCCTTCCCTGAGGACATGGCTTGGTCCGACTTGCGCAAAACCCTTGCGGAATGCGGCTTCAGCCGGGTCCCCATCCATGCGGACGGCCTCGACCAGATCAAGGGCATCCTTTATGCCAAGGACGTGTTGCCGAAACGANATGAAGAGGACGTGGACTGGAATGCGCTGCTCCGCCAGCCTTATTTCGTGCCGGAAAATCGGATGATCGACGACCTTCTCCGCGACTTCCAACGACTCAAGGTCCACCTCGCCATCGTGGTCGATGAATATGGCGGCACCAGTGGCATCGTCACCTTGGAGGACGTCATCGAGGAGATTGTGGGCGACATCTCGGACGAATTCGACGACGACGATGTCCTGTACTCGCGCTTGGATGAACGCACTGTGGTGTTCCAAGGCAAAACAGCTTTGATCGACGCCTACCGAGTGCTCGGCCTGGATGGCAGTGAATTCGAGACGGCCAAAGGAGAAAGCGACACCCTCGCCGGTTTCATGGTCGAGCAGATGGCCCGCCTCCCGAAGCGCGGCGAGCACATCACGTTTGAAGGAGTGGAACTCGTGGCCGAAGCGGTGGACCGCCGGCGCATCCTCCAGATCAAGGTGACCCTGCCCTCCAATCCCGATGCGCCCCATGCCAACTGACTTCTCCCGTCTGGCGTCCCGTTCCACCGGACGACACTGGCACGCGGGCTTGGCTTGGGCGATGATCGTGGTCATGGGCCTCACTGGCGGCTTGACCGGCTGTGAATCCTCGCCCGCTGTGCCCCGGCCCAAGGGGTACTTTCGGATTGCCCTCCACGACACCTTATACCGGGANATCGCGCTCGATTGTCCGGTAGATCTCCCCATGTCGGGAGCGGCCCTACTCGAACCGGTTCGGGACTTTGCACCCGACAGCTGCTGGTTCAACCTCGTTTACCCGAGCTACGCCGCCCGCATCCACTGCACGTATGCGGGCGGTGTGGACTTGACCCCCGTGGTGGAAGATGCTTTCCGCCTGGCCTATGAGCACGAAATCAAGGCCGACGCCATCGAAGTCCGTCAACGCCAATACGACGGAGGCGGGATGGCCATGACTTGGCGGATTTCCGGCGATGCCGCGAGCCCGCTTCAATTCCTCCGTACCGATGGCCAGAACCGGTTCCTCCGCGGTGCGCTCTACTTCGAGTTGCGGCCCAATGCCGATTCTCTGGCGCCGGTCGTGGCCCGCATCGAAGCTGACGTGGACCACCTCCTCAACGCAATGGCATGGCGCTGAACCTGGTCTTGGACGTCGGGGGAACCCGCCTGAAGTGGGCTTGGTGCATGGGCACCCGTTGTTTGGCATTCGGCGCCGCATCTTGGCCCAACGCCATGGCCGCATTGGCGGCAGAAAAAGGGGCCATGGAATCCCAATACGGCCCCCTTCACCGCGCTGCTCGTCTCGCGCGCCCCTGGCCTCCTGCCGCAGCCGTACTTCCGGAAGCCGCATTGGCCGCTGCATTGGGCGCGGCCATCNACGTGTCGGAGGTGTCAGACAGGCTGCCGTTTGCGGTTGATTACGCCTCGGGAACACCAGGGACGGACCGGATGGCCGCCGCCATGGCCTGCCACCAACAGAAGCCCACTGCCAATTGGGTGATCCTCGATGCCGGGACCTGCATTACCATCGACTTGCTCTGTGCTGGACAATGGCGCGGAGGCGCAATCCTGCCCGGCCTTCAACTGCAATCCGAAGCCATGGCCCGAGCCGGGCTTCCCGTTCTTCAGCGCGGCGCACAAGGGGAGTGGCACTGCGACCCTACCCCCGCAGGCGCCCTTGGCAAGACCACCGTGGCAGCGCTAGAAGCTGGGATTCCCAGAGCCGTGCACATTGCCGTCACAGGCACCGTGCAAGACCTCCGAAAGCTGGCTCCGGATGTGAACATTATGCTCACCGGTGGCGACGCCTTTCATTTTGAAGGATTGGGCGGATGGCGGACTTTCGCAGATTCCAACCTCGTGCTGATTGGCGCGGCGCTGTTGTTGAACGATTCACCAGAATGNCCCTTCGTCTTCCACTCCTTTTCGCGCTGCTCCTTCTGATGGCCTCCACGCTTCAGGCCCAGACCACCTTTTCGCCCCATTCCCGGTTCGGACTCGGGGACTTGCAAACCGGTGCTGGCGCAGCCCAATCCGGCATGGGACAAATGGGAGCGGCTTGGATGGACCGCCACCACCTGAACACCCGCAACCCAGCGGCGGCGGCCTTTCTCACCCGGACCACATTCGGCGGCGGATTCCAAGTGCGGTCCGAAAAAATCCTAGAGGGCGACAGCACGGCCCGCGGAGAAGTGGGTGGACTTACCCAAATTGGCTTTGCACTCAAGCGCTCCGGAGGCAAGGGGGCCTTGACCTTTGGACTCCAACCCTGGTCCAACGCGGGCTATGACGTGAGTCAGGTGCGCACTGACGACATCGCCGACCAATACCGCATCTCCTATTCGGGGAGTGGCGGACTGACGCAAGCCTACGTTGGATACGCCCGCAAATGGGAAGGGGCGCGCTGGCATTCCTTCGATGGTCCGGAAGGCATGCCCGGGGACAGCGTGCGCATCATCGCTCACAGCACCGCCATTGGCGGCCGATTCGAACAGCGCTTCGGGACCTTGGGGAGGGCCAGAACCATTGATGTAGCCAATCCCATCTTCCTCGACACCCGAGTGGAGACGGACGAAGTGCACCGCTCCGCTGGATTCACCTTTGGAGTAGGACACGAGCGCCTGTTGGGTTCCCGTTTTGATCGGGACCACAAACTCGTGGCGAGCACCCTGCTCCGCCTCGGGGGCATCGCCCAACTCGGCCGGGCCCATTCTGTAGGCCGAGACACCCGATGGGCTTCCTGGCAAACGCTGTCCACCGGACCGCTTGAAGTGGATTCCGTCCACAGTGAATCGGCTAATTTCTCGCTGGACCTCCCCCTCATCTGGTCCGCAGGATTGGAAATTGAACGCAACACCGAATCCGGCCTTCGACTCCGGGCCGGTCTCGAATTCGAACAGGCCACATGGTCCACGGTGGCCCCCGACCTGCTCGACCCTGGTGTAGGCTTTGCTGATGCCAGCACGCTTGCTGCCGGTGTGATGATTACGCCGAAAGGCATGGACGATGCCGAGAATGGATGGCAGAGGGCGACCTACCAACTGGGCTGGCGTCAAACGGAAGGGTACATCGCCCTCGAAGCCGGTTTGCTGACGGCGACCCTTTGGAGCTTGGGTTGGTCTCTTCCTATGCTCGGATCGAGGTCCGGGTCCAGCCTGAACCTGGCCTTCAATTGGCGACAACTGCAGGCTGGCGCGGACACTTCAGGACTTCGGGAGCGCGGGTTCAGCGGCACCGTCGGATTCACCCTGCACCCCTTCTTCAAGAACCAGTGGCTCGTGCCTCGTCGTTACGACTGACTCCGAAGTCAGTCCTTCCCCTAATTTTGCCGCCGCAAACAGGACGAACCTTTTGGCCCGGTCCTTGCTTTGAATGATGCACACGCCCCTCACCATGACCCGATTCCCCTCCTCCATCCTCCTGTTTCTCGCCGTCGCCATGGCGGGAGTCATGCACGCTCAGGACGACAGTAAGTATGGCGAAACGCCGGAGCAGCAAGCGGCTTGCAAGGAAAACCTGAGCTTGTATGAGACTTACTACAAGCAAAAGAATTACGACGACGCCTACCCATTTTGGCAGAATGCCTGCGAAGTGTGCCCTCCGAAGGTGTCGCAAAACATGTACATCAAGGGGGTCAACCTGTTGAAGCGACAGATGAAAGCCGCGGTCAAGGCCAAGGACAATGCCCGCGCCATCGAGCTTCGGGACAGCGTGTTCATGTTCTATGACCTCCGCATCGAGCACTTCCCCAGCACGAGCAAGAAGCCGAACAACGGCTGCGAAGTGCTTGGACGAAAGGCCATGGACTGGACCAGCCTCAACAAGAAAAAGCTTGTGGAAGCCCGTCCTTTCTTCGAGGAGAGCATTGCCTGTCTCGAGGACCTCAGCTCTGCGGCCACGCTCAACGGATACTACAGCCTGCTGGCCACGGTCCTGAACAAGGCGGAGACCCCGGAAGACAAGCAGGCAGCCATCGGAGACCTGCTGAACGAGTACCTCAGACTGAGCGACTACATCGAAGCGGGCCGCCAACGTCTGGTCGCAGCTGGAGACAGCGCCAAGGCTGAGAAGTACGTGACCACGCAAAAAAACCTTGACGAAGTTTTCGTCCAGGTTGCCAATTGTGACGACATGGTGCCGGTCCTTGAAGGCAAGTTGGCCGCCAATCCGGACGACCTCGATACCAAGAAGAAAGCCCTTCGCCTGCTCAACGAGAAGGGCTGCACGGACAACGACATCTTCCTTCCGGTAGCCGAAGCAGTGTACGCCATCGAGAAGAATGCAGACGCGGCCTACTCCATCGGCATCCAACTCGCCAAGAAGAGCGAATACGCATCGGCCCTGCCCTACTTCGAGGAGGCCGTTGAACTCTGCGGAGATTGCCCAAAAGCCGCCCGAAATCTGATGAAGGCTGGGCAGGTGGCCAAGAACGCCGGTCAGGTGTCCAAGTGCATCCGTTACGCCCGAAAGGCCGCCAAGGCCGACCCCGGCAACGGTGAGCCGTACTTGCTCATCGGTGACGCAGTCGCCTCCAAGGTTAGTGCTTGTTCTGACAGCCCACTGGGTGGACGAGAGGTCTACTGGCTGGCCACTGACTATTACCAGCGGGCCAAGTCCATTGACGGCGACGTGGCCAGAAAGGCCAACACCAAAATTTCGCAGGTCGAAAAGTCCTACCCGACCATTGATGACCTCTTCACCTACGGCATCACAGAAGGGCAGAGCATCAACATTCCGTGCCTGGGCGAGAAGACCACGGCCCGCAAGCCTTGATCTACAGAAGAAACCTGCTTCCCGCACTCACCCTGTCTTTGGCCATGGCGCTGATGGGGTGTCGAAACGACCTCGGTGAGGTGGCAGACTTCGAAACGCTGGACCAAGCGGCCGCGCAGAGCATGGAGGGCGCCACGCTGGAATACAGCGAAATGGGTGAGCCTTCCCACCGGCTCCGAGCCCACGCTATGGAACGGTCCTCGGAGGAGGAAGCCGTCTGGACGGTTTCCGGCGGCTTTGTCCTCGACGTGTTGTCCAATGGCCAACAAGGCAGCGCTTCCCTAACTGCGGACCGTGGAACTTTCGCTGAAGCTGCTCGGTTCCTCAAGGCCGAAGGGAGCGTCCAGCTGGTGGGAGAAGGCGGAGACACCTTGCTGACCGAGCTCCTGTATTGGAGTGCGGACAGCGACCGTGTACACACACCTGCAGCCGTGAAAGTACTCACCCCCTCCGGAGTCCTGCGGGGACAAGGCTTGGAGTCGGATGCCCGATTCGAGCGATACTCCATCCTTCGTCCCACCGGCACCTTCTTGATTGACACTTCCCAAACCTCTTCGCCGTGACCGAACGTGTCCACCTCATCGCCGAGCGTCTCTGGGCCGTGGTGGCCCTTGTGGCGACTGCCGTGGCGATTTATGACATCGCCATCCAAGGTTGGGAAGGCGGCCGCATGAGCCTGCTCTTTCCGGCCATTGCCGGCACCTGGTACTTGACCCGTCGCGCCCTGCGGCGAAAAGTGGAGGCCTCGGCAAAGCGGGAGGAGAATGAACCTGACCTGCACTGACTACGGCGCCCCATCCTCCTTCCCTTACCTTGGGATTTCCCCTGTCCCCCTCCATGGACCCTGACCCCGCCAGTCTGACCCTCCTGCTCCTGTCCCTGTTGGCTTCCGCCTTCTTCTCGGGCATGGAAATCGCCTATGTATCTGCGAACCGACTTCAAGCTGAACTCGACCGCAACTCCGGCGGCATTGCCGGGCGCATCGTGGAGCACCTCCTTCGACGCCCAGAACAATTCATCGCATCGATGCTCGTGGGCAACAACCTGGCGTTGGTCATCTTCGGTCTGGAATCGGGCACGCTGCTCGGCAACCTCCTATTTGGGGTCCCGGAATGGGAAGCCGCCCCTTCGCCCCTTCTCGCGTTGGCGGTCCAAACGGGCATCGCCACCCTGGTCGTGCTCATCACCGCCGAATTCCTGCCCAAGAGCTTTTTTCACGGCGCTCCAAACCGCTGGCTCCGCGTGTTGTCCTTGCCCCTGGTCATCATTCACTACCTCCTTCTTGCTCCCGCACTGGTGGTGCTGGCCTTGAGCCGGATTTTCCTGGGTCGAAAGCCGGATGCAGAAGGCGAAGAACAGCTCGGTGGTGTAGATCTCGACCATTACGTCCGAAGCTTAAACGACCGGCTCGATCCGGAGGAGGAAGCGGAATTGGACAACGAGTTGCAGATCCTTCAGAACGCCCTGGACTTCTCCAACCTTAAAGCCCGGGATTGCTTGGTTCCGCGCAACGAAATCGTGGCGGTGGAAGTGGGGTCCAGCCTCGCTGAATTGGAACGGTGCTTCTCTGAGACCGGCCTGAGCAAGGTGGTGGTCTTCCGCGGGGACATCGACCACATCGTCGGTTACGTCCACTCGAAAGACCTCCTCCGAAGGGCAGTACTTCCGGCGGCCGAGGGTCAGGACTCCAGTGGAACGGACATCGCCAGCTTCCTGCATCCCACCATCATTGTTCCGGAACCCATGGGCGTGCAGGACATCCTCGCCGAGTTCATTCGCCGGAGGCGTCACCTCGCGGTCGTGGTGGATGAGTATGGTGGAACATCGGGCATCCTCACCATGGAGGACATCGTCGAAGAACTCATCGGGGACATTGAAGATGAGCACGACAATGAAGCCCTCGTGGAGATGGAACTGGGTCCTGGACACTACCGATTCAGTGCGCGGTGCGAAGTCGATGATCTCAACGCTCGGTTCGGATTGAACCTGCCCGAAGATGAGGCTTATGAGACCCTCGGTGGCCTCGTGCTCTCCCTCACGGAAGAGATTCCCGACACCGGGCAAAGGCTCGATTTGGAAGACATTGTGCTGACGGTCAAGCGTGTCGACGGAGCCCGCATCGTGCTCGTGGAAGTGCTCCATTCCGCCCACGAATCGGCGTAATGCCGTCCGGCACTCCCTTCGTATCTTCGCGAACCATTGAAAAATCACGCCACCATGGGCATGATCGAAAGCATCCGCAACCGCCAAACGCTCCTCCTCACCCTAATCGGGTTGGGCATGTTGAGCTTCCTCGTTCCTTATGACGCTGTCATTGCCCTCTTCGGCAACACCGCCGGTAGCCAGAATGCCGGCGTCGTCAACGGCGACGACGTCAGCTTCCTTGAGTATCGCACCAAGGTGCAGCAACGGAACAGCCTGTTCAACTACACGGACAACCGCGCCGCCCAGAACGAAGTGTGGAACGACATCGTGACCGAGCGCCTGTACGGGGACGAGTTTAGCGACCTCGGCCTGGCTCTGACCAAGGACGAGTTCGACGACATCCGCTACGGCGATTACGTGTCTCCCTGGGTCTCCCGCACCTTCTACGGTGGGCAGGTTACTGAAGAGCAGAAGGACAACTGGCGCCAAACGTTCAGCGCCATGTACAGCGATCCCAATGGCCGTGCCCAATACAACGGATACGCGGACGTCATCACCCTCAAGCGGATGCGTGAGAAACTCGACGGTCTCGTCAAGGCAGGCCTAGCAGCCAATACCCTCGAGGGCAAGCGCGAGTTCCTCCGCGGTGAGGCCAAGGTGGATTTCCGCTATGTCCTCAAGCAATATTCCGCCATTCCCGATGCCGATGTCGAAGTCACCGACAGCGATATCAGCGCCTACTACCGGGATCACAAGGACGAGTCCCAATACGCCCAGATCGCTGGACGTGATCTAGAATACATCCGAGTCCCCCTCACGGCGAGCTTTGAGGACCGCCAGCGTTCTGAAGCTCGCTTCGCGGAGCTCAAGACAGGCTGGATGGCCGCGGAGGATGACGGCCAATTCCTGAGTGAAAACGGCCTGGCTTCTGACGACAACGAGCTACAGCTCCTCGGCCCGGCCCTCGCTGCGGAGAGCAAAGTGGCCGAACTCGAAGCCGCCCAAGTGGGCGACGTGATTGGTCCCTACTTCGAAGGCGAATTCATCCGCCTCGATAAGGTGATCGCCAAGGAAGAAGTGGCCGACAGCACTGTCAAGTGCCGCCACATCCTGCTCAAGACCGACGACATCAACGATGCCGCCCAGCTCGCCGCACTCGAAGCCCGGGCCGACTCCCTCAAGCGTCGCCTGCGAGCAGGGGATGCCTTTGCGGACCTCGTCAACAAGCACAGCGAGGACCCCGGCTCCAAGGCCACCGGCGGAGAGTATGAGTTCAAGCGGGGCCGTATGGTCAAGCCGTTCGAGGACTTCTGCTTTAACAACCGCGTCGGCAAGATTGGCACTGCCCAGACCAACTATGGACTTCACCTCATCGAGGTGCTCGATCAGCAGTGGACTGCAGAAGCCATCACCGTCAACCGCGTTGAACAGGCGGTGGAAGCCTCGGAGAGCACCAGCAGCGATGCGGAGCAGCTCGCCATGAACTTCGCCATCGACAACGGCACCACGGAAGACTTCCGGAATGCCGCCGACACCCTCGGCTTCGCCATTGTTGAGGCCCGGGACCTGCAGTCCAGCGCTTCGGCCATCACAGGCCTCGCCAACGCGGGTGAGGTCGTCGGTTGGGCTTACGGTGCCGAACCTGGTGATGTGTCCAACCCGTTCCGCATTGATGGCAACTATGTGATCGCCACCCTCATCCGCATCAAGGAAGCCGGTGTTCCGCCGCTCGAAAACGTGGAGGAACAAATGCGCACCGGAGCCATCCAGGATAAGAAGGCCGCGATGTACTTGGACCTGATGCAGGGCGAAAGCCTCGAAGACATTGCCGAGAAGGCCGGCTCCCGTGTGGGTGTGGCCGCCGGGGTCTCCCTCAAGTCTCCGAGCATCCAAGGTGCCGGTGGCAACCCAGAACCCGATGTGGTCGGTACCGCCTACACGCTTGACCTCAATGC
>NYTZ01000100.1 GCA_002683735.1 Flavobacteriales bacterium | reverse complement strand
GAAGAGGCACCCGCTGCTGAGGAAGCGCCCGCGGAAGAGGCACCCGCTGCTGAGGAAGCGCCCGCGGAAGAGGCACCCGTTGCTGAGGAAGCGCCCGCGGAAGAGGCTCCTGCTGAAGAGGCTCCCGCTGAGGAAGCCCCTGCCGCAGACGAAGAGAAGAACGAAGAGTAATCTTCACCTCCACTCAGAAAAGAAAGGCTGCCGATGGCGGCCTTTCTTTTTGCCCCACATTCGCTCCCATGAGCCAGACTGCTGACATGTTCCTATTGGGCAAGACCCTCAAGCCGCACGGACTCAAGGGCGATGTCGCGGTTAAGCTCGACGTGGACATCCCACAGCACTATGCAGGATTGGACATGGTGTGGGTCCGCCGGCAAGGGGCGCTCATCCCCTACGTTGTCTCTTCCGTATCGGTCCGTCCCAAGGTCACTGTGGTCCACTTCGAAGGCGTAGACGACGTCGATGCGGCCACGTCCATGTCCGGACATGAGCTCCTCTTGCCCACAGCAGCGCTACCTGCTTTGACCGGCTTGCAGTTCTACTACCATGAGGTCATCGGATTCGCACTGGAGGATGTCACCCACGGAGACCTCGGCACCATCGAGAACGTGCTTGACCTGCCAGGCAACCCCCTCTTCAAGTCCAATCTGAACGGAAAAGAGGGCCTGTTCCCCATGACCGACACCGTGCTCAAGGCTGTCGACCGGGACACCCAAACCGTCACACTCAACCTTCCTGAAGGCATGTACGACCTGTATTTCGGGGCCGACGATGGCGCCTGCGAGGACTGAGTGAAGCCTTTTGTTCAGGATGGGCCTGAATCAAGCTGTGGTGCCCATCACTGCTGCTCTTTTTACCGAACCCCGGATTCGAAGTGAAGAAGTCCGCCGGCCTGTTCTACGGCCGGTCGGGTGTCGCAAATAGCTTGGAGGTGTCCCAAACGTGGTAACGCACTTCAAACTTGGAGCCTCTCGGCACCCTTTCAGGATCGATGCTCCACAACCCTGCAGCCCTTGACGACCAAGGCCCCCTTCATCGCCCCTGACCCCGAGGGCCGGCAAACGCCCCAACCCATGCCGGCATCATCCCCTCACACCCACTCCGCTCCGGCCATAACCGGGTCAAAAGACCCAGACACGCGCACCAAGGTGTTTGTCATCGACACCTCCGTATTGCTTCACGACCACAACAGCCTCCGCAACTTTGAGGACAACCGGGTGGCCATTCCCATCACCGTCCTCGAGGAGCTGGATACCTTCAAGGTGGGCAACGACACCAAGAACTACGAGGCAAGAGAGTGCATCCGGATCATTGACCGGTTGAGCAAGGACTACACGTTACAAGAGTGGATTCCCCTGGAGAATGAAGGCGAAGGGCTGCTGCGCATCATCCTTGGCGATGAACGCCACGAAAGTGGACTCGACGCTTCGTCCGTCTTTGACAAGAAGACCAACGACCACAAGATCCTGACTGCTGCATTGCAATTGCAACATGATGAGCCCGACATGAAGGTGGTGCTGGTCTCCAAGGACATCAACCTCCGGCTCAAGGCCAAGGCACTCAACCTTCCCGCAGAAGACTACAAAACGGGCAAGGTGAAGGATGCAAAGCACCTCTACAGCGGCAAGACGCTCATTGAAGGTGTGGATGGAGAGGTGGTTCGAAAGATGTACGTCTCCGGCCAGACGCGGAAAATCAGCGTACTGGGCAAGGAGCGCCGAAACAACCACTTCTACATCCTGCGGAACTGTTCCTCTTCCGCCATGGGTTTCTTTAGTGAAGGGAAAAAGACCATCGAGCGGGTCGACAAGAGCTACGCCTACGGCATCAAACCCAAGAATGCCGAACAGGCCTTTGCCCTTCACGCCATCCTCAATCCCGACATCCACCTGCTCACCATCAGCGGCGTCGCAGGTACGGGCAAAACCTTGTTGGCGCTGGCGGGGGCGTTGGAGCAGAAGAACCGGTACGAGCAGATCATCCTTGCCCGCCCCATCGTGGCGCTGAGCAACAACGACCTCGGCTATCTGCCTGGCGATGCGGAGGAAAAGGTCAACCCCTACATGCAGCCGCTGTGGGACAACCTGAATTTCATCAAGAGCCAATTCGGCCAGAATGAGCGCAAATTCCGTGCGCTCGAGGAAATGCGGGCCCAAGGCAAGATTACCATCTGCCCCCTTGCCTACATCCGAGGACGCAGCTTGTCCAATGTCATCTTCATCGTCGATGAGGCACAGAACCTGACGCCGCACGAGGTCAAGACCATCATCACCCGTGCCGGGGAGAATTCGAAAATCATCTTGACCGGGGACGTCCGTCAAATCGACACTCCATACCTCGACGAGCAGTCCAATGGCATGAGCTACGTGATCGACCGACTCAAAGGGCGCGACCTCTATTGCCATGTCACCCTCGACAAGGGCGAACGAAGCGACTTGGCCAACTTGGCCAACGAGTTCCTCTGAAGCGCATTCTGCTGCACAGGCAAACCCGGCGGGCACATTGGTGAACGCCGGGTTTTTCATAGGGCAACGTGGCGTTGGTTCGGCAGTGAACAATCTCCCATCCATGCGCTTTCATCACCTCCCCTTCCTTCTGACCCTCACGGCCTTCTTCCTGGGGCCATCCGCATTGACAGCCCAGGATGCGCAACTGTCCTCCTCGCCTTGTCGAAGCGATCTCGACGCCGACGGGACGGTGGCCATGGCCGACATGCTCCTCATGCTATCGGATTTCGGTGAGGCATGTGACTGGACTGGAAGCGGCCCGGGCAACTGGCCCCTCATCCAGTTCTCAGAACTGCATTACAACCCCGGTTCCGAACAAGGTCCCGATCACGAATTCGAGTTCCTAGAACTGCACAACCCCGGGGACTTGGCCGTGGACCTTTCAGGGTGGACCCTGTCGAAAAGCTTGGATGTCACCCTGCCGGACAGCACCTGGATTCCCGGCGGTGGTTTCCTGGTCGTCACCACGGCTACGTTCACCTATGCGGGTTTGGGCTATTCGGTGGTGGACTGGGGCTCTGGAGGCCTCAACAACAGCGGCGAACTCCTCGCCCTTCGGGCGCCCGATGGCAGCGTGGTCGAATCCGTTGAATTCAGCGACACCAATGGTTGGGACAGTGCGCCGGACGGACAAGGCCCTTCCTTGGAACGCCTTCACCTCCACCTCGATGCCCATTTGCCGGGAGCTTGGGAAGCCTCCATTGGGCATGGCGGAACACCGGGCGCTCCAAACAGCCTGTGGCTCGATTAATCAGGCCGATGCGGAGAGCACCTGTTGTACCCCGTCGACCACGAGCTCCAGTGGATCTCCACTCAACACTGTCACAGCCGTACCTCCCCGAGTCACCTCCACTTTCAGGCTTCTTCCACGGAACTGAAGGCGAAAGGCATAGGCCTCCCACGCCTGCGGCAACATGGGCTTGAAGTGCGGCACCCCGTCGATGACGCGGAAGCCGCCAAAGCCCTCGATGACGCTCATCCAGGTTCCAGCCATGCTGGTGATGTGGAGGCCTTGGTATGCCTCCCGGTTATAGTCGTCGAGGTCCAAACGCGCTGTACGGAGGTACATCTCCACAGCTTTTTCCTCCATGCCGAGCTTGGCGGCCAGCACCGCGTGGACACAGGGGCTCAAGCTGCTCTCGTGAACGGTTCGAGGCTCGTAGAACTCGAAGTTCTCCCGGTGGGTCTCCTCGTCGAATTCGTCCTCGAAGAAGTAGAATCCCTGGAGGGTGTCTGCCTGCTTGATATAGACCGAACGGAGGATGCGGTCCCAGCTCCAGTGCTGGTTGATCGGCCGTTCGGCTTCCGGAAGGTCGGCTGCCAGGGACTGCTCCTTATCCATGAATCCATCCTGCTGCAGGAACACCCGCGTGCCTTCGAGCATGGGGTAGAACATGCGGTCGGCCACTTCCGTCCAATGCTCGGCTTCGGATTCTTCGAAGGACCAGACGTCATTCTGGCTGGCCAAGGCCTCCGGCGCTTCACGGCGCATCCACTCCAATGCTGATGCGGCTTGGCGCAGGCACCATGCCGCAAGGCGGTTGGTATACCAGTTGTTGTTGACGTTGTTCTCGTATTCATTGGGGCCCGTCACACCGAGGATGACGTAAGCCTGCTTGGCCTCCGACCAATTGACGCGCTGTACCCAGAATCGGGCGACGCCGAGAATGACCTCCCAGCCTCCTTGGGCGAGGTAGGCTTCATCCCCCGTNTACCGGATGTAGTTGTGGATGGCGTACACCATTGCTCCATTCCGGTGGATCTCCTCAAACGTGATCTCCCACTCATTGTGGCACTCCTCCCCGTTCATGGTGACCATCGGGTACAAGGCTGCTCCATTCTTGAAGCCGAGCTTGGCCGCATTTTCGATGGCCCGGTCCAAGTGTTGGCGGCGGTAGACCAAGAGCTGGCGCGCCACCTGATACGGATGGGTACCTAAGAAGAACGGCAGGCAATACGCCTCGGTGTCCCAATAGCTGGCGCCACCGTACTTCTCGCCGGTAAAGCCCTTGGGGCCGATGTTGAGCCTGGGGTCGTCTCCAGTGTAGGTCTGGTTTAGGTGAAAGATGTTGAACCGAATGGACTGCTGGGCCGCATCATCCCCAGAAATGGTGATGTCCGCCCCTTCCCAGATGCGCGACCAAGCCACCGCGTGGTCCTGGCGGGCAGCATTCCAGCCCTTGTCCTCGGCTTCAGCAGCTTTGGTTCGCGCCACTGCTGCGAGCTGATCGGCATGGTGGTCGAAGTCGCGGACCAAACCGATGTGCTTGTCCAATAAAAAGGTCGTTCCGGCCTCGAAGGCGCCAGAAAACAAAACGGCATGCCCTTTGTCCAGTGGCTTGGAAGCGCCTTGCATCGGAGCGCCATCACAATTCGCCGAGGTCCGAAACGCGTATCCGACGTGGAACTCGGTCTTTCGGGTCTTCACCACAAGGTGTCCGCCTTGGTCNTCACCACCGAAATCCACATGTTCCCAGAACTGCTCATCCCAGTTGGCGTCCTCATTGGTCACCTCTCCATCAAGTGTGGATTCTAAGCACACTTCCCCTTCTCCAGCAAGGATGTCGAGCGACAAGCGGATGTGGGCCGNTTCCACATCGGCCATGCTGCAGAAGCGCTGNGCCTTGACCCGAATGACGGCGCCGCCACACTCCGTCTCGAATGTCCGGCTCAGCATCCCGATCTGCATGTCGAGTTCCCTCGAAAAATGCCGGGGAACTTGAACGTGCAGATCGAGTTCTTCTCCGTTGACGGTGATGCGGACAGTCGTCCAGTCCGGGGCATTCAGGACTTTGGCAAAGTATTCGGGGTAGCCATTCTTCCACCAGCCCACTTTGGTCTTATCCGGGTAATACACCCCGCCGACATAGCTCCCCCGGAGGTGGTCGCCAGAATAGGTCTCCTCGTGATTGGCACGTTGACCGAATCGGCCATTGCCGATGCTGAAAATGGATTCGGAGCTGCGCTGTCGGTCCGGATGAAATCCGGTCTCGACAATCTTCCAAGGATCAATGTCGAGGTAACGTTCCATGCTGGTTTGAAATCAAGAAAGGCGCTCCACCAGTTGGGTCATGGTAAACCCTTCAAAGCCCTGGAGCATAAAATCGGATTTGGGAAGCGCTCCCTCCGCACCCAAGCCCACCACTCGGAAGCCCCCATTCAAGGCGGCTTCCACGCCGGACAAGGCATCTTCAAAGACCACGGTGTTGGCAGGCTTGACCTTGAGCGCATCCGCACCCTTCAGGAAGACCTCTGGGTCGGGCTTGCTGAACGTGATGCTGTTGCCGTCCACCACGGCGTCGAAACGGTCGGCAATGCCACAGCGCTCCAAAATGAGCGGCGCATTTCGGCTGCTGGAGCCGAGGGCGACCCCCACTCCTGCAGCGCGGAGTTCGTCTAGGAAGGCCACGATGCCAGGGAACATTTCACCCGGCGTCATGCCGTCCACCTGTTCCAGGTACCAGGTGTTTTTCCGTTCCATGAGGCGCACCTTGGTGTCGTTGTCCAAGTCAAGATTGCCCTTGCGCAGGATGTACTCAAGGGAGTCCACTCGGCTCACCCCTTTGAGCTGGTCGTTGTCCGCATGGTCAAAAGCCACGCCTAGCTCTTCAGCCAGGCGCTGCCATGCCGTAAAGTGGTATTTCGCCGTATCGACGATGACCCCGTCGAGGTCGAACAGACATGCTTCCAGTTGAAACGGCATGGCGTTCAGGTTTGAAGCGTCGGC
>NYTZ01000099.1 GCA_002683735.1 Flavobacteriales bacterium | reverse complement strand
GGATCGAGGGCATCCTGATCCAAGCGGATGCCGTGTCCGGTTACCCTTCCATGCTCGGTGAGGTGCGCGATGCACTCGTGCGGTTCAAGGACTCGGGCAAATGGATTGTCGCCTGGAGCGAAGTCTATACGCAGAGTGCTTATTGGTTGAGCACCGTGGCAGACAGCGTCTACCTGCATCCGGAGGGGGGCATCGACATGCGCGGCATGGGCATGGAAACCATGTTCTACAAGCGCATGCTCGAGGATGTCGGCGTGGAAATGACCATTGTCCGGGGGCCCGACAACAAGTACAAGAGTGCCGTGGAGCCCTTTTTCAGGGAGAATCTGTCTGAGGCCAACCGGGAGCAGAATATGGCGCTACTCGAGGATTTCTGGGCCCGCATGGGCGGAGACATCGCCTCTGCGCGGGGCATGTCCATCGCTGAATTGGATGCCGACATCAATGCGCTCGCCATGCGCACGACCGGGGATTTCCTCGAGCGCGGATACGTTGACGGCTTGCTCTACGAAGACGAGCTGCACGCCATGTTGCTCGATAAGGGGGCCGAACAAGATGACGACGATGAGAGCCATGCGCGTTTCGTGGGCTTGAAGCAGTACCACAACCCCGATTTCTTCGAAGACTTCATCACGACCCTACAGGCCGACCTAGAAGGCGGTGATGAAGAAGAGGGGGGAGAAGAAGGGGCTGAATCCGAGGCCGCTGCCGTGGCCGTGGTCTACGCCGTGGGTGCCATTGAGAGCGGACAGGGCGACGACGCGACCATCGGTTCGGACCGCATCGCCGGTGCGCTCCGCACCGCACGCCTCGANCCGGANNTNGGNGCCGTGGTNNTNCGNGTNAATTCNCCNGGNGGNAGNGCCCTNGCCAGTGANGTNATNTGGCGNGANACCGTNNTGCTGAAGGAGGCGGGCAAGCCCGTCGTGGCGTCTATGAGCGACCTCGCCGCGAGCGGGGGATATTACATCAGCTGTGCGGCCGACCACATTCTCGCCCAGCCCAATACGATTACCGGTAGCATTGGAGTCTTCGGGGTTTTGCCTTCTTTCGGGAAGCTGGCTCGGGAGCACATCGGNCTCGACTTCGATGGCGTCAAGTTGCACGACCACGCTGACGCCCTCAATGGCCACACCCCGGTTCAGGGCGAAGCCCTGGCCGCCATCAATGAAGGCGTCACCGAGATCTATGACAGCTTTATCGAACGCGTGGCCGAGGGCCGGGGCATGACCGTCGACGGCGTCAATGAGGTGGCCCGTGGCCGGGTCTGGACCGGACAGGACGCGATGGACATCGGGCTCGTTGACGGCATGGGCAACCTGCAGGATGCCGTGGCCATGGCGGCCGAGCTGTCTGGTATGGTGGACCCGGATTTGGTCGAGCTTCCTGAAGCCGTGGATCCGTTCGAGCAGTTCATCGAGGATTTCGCCGGTGTAAGTACGGCCATGGCCATGGCCGAAGCTGCCGGGCTGAACGAGGCGTTCCTCGCACCGCTCTTGGAAGTGGAGGCCCTGATTCAAGCCGCCCCGCAGGACCGCATTCAGGCGCGAATGCCTTACACGATCCGGATCTACTGATGGGGGAGGGGCACCGCGCCACTTCCATGGACGCGTTGGGGCGGCTGAGCCCGGAGGCCTTTGCGGCCGCCGGTAAGCTGCCCCTTCGNTTTGTCCTGGACAACCTGCGCAGCGGCCTCAATGTGGGCTCCGTGTTCCGCACGGCCGACGCCTTTCGATTGGAGGGGGTGGACCTCTGTGGTTACACCGCCCGCCCGCCCCATCGGGACATTCTCAAGACGGCCCTCGGGGCCACCGACCATGTCGCTTGGAAGGGCCACGAGGAGACTGTGACGGCCATTCAAGCTTTGCAGGCGGAGGGAGTGAAGGTGTTCGCGCTCGAACAGGCCTCGGCTTCCACGGCATTGGGCGACTGGNGGCCACAAGTTGGAGAGCGTTGGGCGGTGGTACTCGGCAACGAGGTGCGCGGCTGTTCGGCAGCGGTGCTTGATGCCGCCGACGGGGTGTTGGAGATTCCCCAATTCGGGGTCAAGCACAGNCTCAATGTCTCCGTGGCGGCTGGCATGGTGTGCTGGCAGGCGTTCCAAGGTTTTGGCCCGCCCAGCGGCCGCTGACGGAAGTGTTTTCTTCGACAGCCCACATGAAAAAGCCCCGGTCCGCAGAAGCGGCCGGGGCTTTTTGAATGCAGTCGGGGACGATCAGTCGAGGTCGCGGAACTCGAGGTCGGCGCTGGCCTTGGCGGACAGGCTGGCGTCTTTTTGGACGGCCATGTCGCGATGCTCCTTGGCNGCAGCCGCGTTTCCGAGGCGGGCGTTGGCCACGGCCATCACGTAGTGGGCCACGGCGCTGTCTTCGTCGCTGTTGTTGAGGATGGTCTTGGCCCCGTTGGCGTCTCCGTTGAGGAGCTTGGCCAGTGCCGCGTTGACCGTGTTCTCTCCGCTGAAGTTGGAGACGGCCTGGCTGTAGTTGCCTTCCTGAATGGCGAGGATCGCCTTGTTGTACTTCACGGCATCGCCAGCACCTGTGGCGCCGGTCAGGTATCGCTTGGCATCGGTGAGGTTGCCCTTCATCCGGGCCACAGCACCGAGGTTGTTGTTGATGACGGGGCTGTCACCGCGCTCGTCGGCCGCCATGAAACGGTCTGCAGCTTGGTTGAGCTTGCCCATGGCCATCAGGACGACACCCTCGTTGTTCGGACCGCGCCAATCGTCGGCGTACGCCGAGCTCGTGGCTTGGTACACTTTGAGCTTGTCGTCGTTGGATTCGAAAAGCGTGGCGGCATACAACGCCTCTTCGACGGTGAGGTCGGCCGGGGTTGCCATGGCGATGGCCATCNGCTCCTCATCGGTGTAGCCCTCAATGTCGTAGTTCACGATGATCATGGAGCGGCGCAGGGCCGGCAAGATTTCCTTTTCAATCTCCTTGTAGGTCTTGGCGATGTTCTTGATCTCCTCTTCCCGGCGATTCTTGTCGCTGTACATGGAGAGCACGCGCAGAATCAGGTCCTTGTCTTCGATGTCCGAGGCGCGCATGAGCTCTTGGAAGCCTGCCCAGTCCTCGCCCTTCGGGTTGTTGCCGAAGAAGCCTTCCTCCACGTCAATCTTGGCCCGCTTCAGGAGCTTGGCAACCGCAGCATTGGCGCTTTCGGCACGCTCCATAGCGAGGTCCTCGTTGAGGCTGATTTCTCCTTCCGGGGATGCGTAGGCGCTCACTTGCGTGCCCTTGAGCATCACGCTGTCGTGGGCAGCAGCGAAGGAGAAGAACTCCTTCATGGCGGTGATGTCGTCATCGCGGAGCTCAGCGGAGCGCACGCTGGAACGGTTGTAGGCGTAGTGAATCTCGGCCTCCTCCGTGTAGGACACNACGCGCTGGAAGGCGTCCGNNNNGATCACGAAGCGGTCGTCGGACATCACCCAGTTCTGGGTGGTGATGACGCCGTCTCCGAGGACGACCGGGGCGAAGTCCATGGACTTGCTGCCCATCGTGCCGCTGATGCGAAGCTCGAGTCGGGCACCGTCCTCCATGCCTTCCTGATAGGCCACTTTGGCGGAGTAGTCGAAGGATTTGGCCGTCTTGAACGGCACCACGGTGTAGTTGCCGGCGGCGTCTTCACCTTGGAAACCTTGGGTCTCGAAAGCGGCTTCACCTCCTACCCAGACGAGGACAGGCGTGGCTTCGATGATGGCCTTCTTGGCGAAGTACTTCTCGGGGAAGGTGCCGGAGAGGTTGAGTTCGACCTCGCTACCGCGCAAGACGAGCGGCTCGGGGTCCATCTTGAGGTTGAGCTCCTCAATGGCCTTTTCCATTTTTCCGAGGCCTCCGCAACCGGGCAGGGCGAGGAGGAGGACAAAGGCGGGGAGCAGGAGCGCCAAGGGCTGGCGGAAGATGTACTGCATGTTTATGAATCGTGTTCGCGGGCAAAAGTAAGGCGTTCAAGCACGCCAATCAGGACTGGACGACCCCCATTGAAGAGAACTTTCGAATGCGGGCATCGATGCGCTTGTCCGGGTTCTGGACGCGGAGCTTCTTGAGGTGCTTGACAAGTTCCGTCTTGACGGCTGCAAATGCGGCTTCCCGGTCGTTGTGGGCACCGCCCAGCGGCTCGGGAATGATGCCGTCGATGAGTTTGTGGCCGAGCATGTCGTCAGCGGTGAGTTTCAGGGCCTCAGCGGCTTCCACCTTGTGGTCCCAGGAGCGCCAGAGGATGCTGGAGCAGGACTCGGGAGAAATCACGGAGTACCAGGTGTGCTCCATCATGAGGACACGGTCACCGATGCCGATGCCGAGTGCCCCACCGGAAGCCCCCTCCCCGATGACGATGCAGATGACCGGCACGCGGAGTTGCATCATTTCAATGAGGTTCCGGGCAATGGCTTCTCCCTGACCGCGCTCCTCGGCCTCGAGGCCGGGGTAGGCGCCTGGGGTATCGATGAGGCAGACCACCGGGCGGTTGAACTTCTCCGCGAGTTTCATTAGGCGCAAGGCCTTGCGGTATCCCTCGGGGTTGGCCATTCCGAAGTTGCGGTATTGGCGGAGCTTGGTGTTGGCGCCTTTCTGTTGGCCGACAAACATCACAGGCAGGTCATCGATCATTCCGAGTCCACCGACCATGGCCTTGTCGTCCTTGCAGTTGCGGTCTCCGTGGAGCTCCATGAACCGGCCTTCGGTGAGGGCGGCGATGTGGTCGAGGGTGTAGGGGCGGTCGGGGTGACGCGAGACCTGCACGCGTTGCCAAGGGGTCAGGTTGGCATAGATCTCAGTTCGGACCTCGGTGATTTTCTTCTCCAGGTCTTCGACGGTGCTCTGCATGTCCACCTGCCCCTGACCGTCTAGGTCTTGGGCTTTCTCGAGCTGCTCGTGCAGCAGGCGGATGGGCTCTTCGAAATCGAGGTAGTTCATGGTCATTCCGCTTGGGAAAGTTCAGATCGGAAGCAAACGTACCACGGGACCATTGGAATTCCCCCGCAAACCCGTGTCAATTCTCAACCTCGGGCCTTGAGTTCTGCCACCATAGCCCGTACGGCACGTCCCCGGTGGCTGATGGCATTCTTGGCTGCAGCGTCCATTTCGGCAAAGGTCAAGGTCCCCCCTTCGGGCACGAAGACCGGGTCATACCCAAAGCCATCTGCGCCGCTTTGTTGAGCAGCAATCTGTCCTTTGCAGATGCCCTCGAAGGTTCGGGTACCCTCCGGCGTGGTCAGAGCGATGACCGTGCGGAAATGCGCAGCACGGTTGGCTTGGCCCTCGAGCGCGTCGAGGAGCTTGTCCATGTTGGCTTGGGCGTCCTTGGCCTGCCCGGCATAGCGGGCCGTGTGCACCCCTGGGGCGCCGTCGAGGGCGGCCACCTCGAGGCCCGTATCGTCGGCAAAACAGTGGACCCCGTAATGCTCGAGCACGTACTCGGCCTTCTGGATGGCGTTGCCTGGAATCGTGGGGGCTGTCTCCGGAATGTCCTCTTGGCATCCGATTTCGTCGAGTCCGACGATGTCGTACTGCGCGGACAGCATCTGGGCGATTTCGAGGACTTTGCCCGGGTTCCGGGTGGCGAAGACGAGTCGGGGTTTGGACATGGGGCGAATTTCGGAGGGGTCAGTACCGCCGCATCTTGCCTGTGGCGGTTTCTTCGAACCGATCCGTCCACACGACATCGCGGGGCCGGTCGGGATGAGGGTGGCCCGCAGAGAGGACTTTGAGCAGCTGGGCGGCCAGTTCGGGGTCGGCGTGGCCTTCGACCACGAGGAGGACTTGTTCGCCCGTGGTGGGGTGCGGCCGCCCGGCCACCTGCCAGCGGCGGCCCTCCAGCAATGGGGCAATGTGGGGCTCGAGGGCCTGTTCGAGTTGAGCGGGATGGACCTTGATGCCCCCGGTGTTGATCACATCGTCGAGTCGCCCGAGCCACCGGAATCCCCGACGCCCTTGGGCATCGGATGCCGCTTCCACGGCATCCCGGGTATGGAGGGCGTGCACCTTGCGTTCCGGGACTTCCAGTACGAGGCCGCCATCGGCCGCCACCGTCCACGCCACACCGGGTAAGGGACGATATATGGGGTTGCCGAGTGGACGTGTCGCGATGTGGGTCAGGGTCTCGGTCATGCCAAAGCCCGAGTGGAGGGTGCAACCTGCGGCATGGCCTGCTTTGATGAGGGCGGTTTCCAGCGAGGGGGACAGTCCGCCTCCACCGAGCAGCAGGGTCTTGAAGGCCGAGAGTTGTCCGGTCTCGGCCAGGTGAGACGCTTGTTGTGGGGTCGCTACGGCAAAGTCATAGCGGCGGCCATCCACCGTGGGCGGTACATCTGGTTTGGCGGAAGGCTGGTTCTGGGTCAGCGACCACCCGAGAACCCGGGTCCGCCACCACATCATGCGTCCCCCCACCCCGGATGCCGGCAAGGCAGACCAGGCTTGTACGTCTCCCTCAGTGAAGCCGTTCAGCCCGAAATGGGCGGCCGTGGCCTGGGCCGATGCCCGGACGGCGTCCGGATCGAAGTGGAAGGCCTTCGGGGCGCCGGTGCTTCCGGAGGTGTGCCCTGTTGCACGGCCTGCTTGCCATTGGGAATC
>NYTZ01000098.1 GCA_002683735.1 Flavobacteriales bacterium | reverse complement strand
CTCAAGGAGCAGGTGCTCGCCTTCGCGCGGCGGGCCGGCGAGGGGAAGGAAGAGGGCGTCAGCCTGGCGGAGGTCGGCCAGCACTTGGGCAGCGTGTCCGCGGAGGAGGTGCGCAAGGTCGTGCAGGAGCTTGAGAGCGACGTCAAGATTTACATAACGGTGGACGACGACCACTTCCAGGTCCTGTGAGCACGCGGGCCGGTCGTAGCGGCGGGCCCCTTCCCACTGCCACCCAGACAAGCAAGGTGTCTACTGATGGCGGTGCGGTTGCTGGTAGGAGCACTACCGCGACCTTAACAACTACGGTCTCAGCACCGCGCTAGCACTGGTACTCGCACCATCACGATCACCGTCGTTGCCTGCATGGTTGCTACTGCTGCTGCCCGGTGCGCTCCAGGCACCGCGGCCGCTACTCACTACTGCGAGCGGGGGTTGGCCTGCGAGGGGCGCGGGCGCGCGCGCGCGGTCGAAGAAGAAAGAGAAGGGTGGAGGGGAGAGGGGGAAGGGGGAGGTGGAGGGGGAGAGAAGGGGGGCGAGAGGGAAAGGGAGAGCGAGGGAAGGAGAAAGGGAGAGGAGGCAGGAAAGAAGGGTGAGGCAGGAAGAAAGGAAAGCAGCAGGTGAGGGGGTTGCTCCTTTGTCTGTCCTGAGGAGCTCGCGGGCATGGGCGGGCACGCCGTCAAGCGGGAGCCGGACTCGTCCGGGCTGCCGACGGCGTCAGACGGCAGGAGGAAATAGAGCGACGGTAGAAAGAGAGTGAGGGGCTCGGAGACGAGAGAGCGGGGGCGAGAGGGAGTGGGGTGAACGGGAGGAGAGGGGAGCGGCAGAGAGAGCGAGCTCATCCGCAGGATTTCCAGGAGGTGATCGAGATTCAAGACTGAGGACGTGGCCAGGGAGTTGAGCGTGGGGGCTAAAAAAAGGCTAACATGCAATGTTGCTCGGGCTCTTATAACAAGCTAAGCTTATCATAGTTGAAAAGCAGACCAAATCTGAATAAAGCAGAATCACTATAGTACGACAGCACTAGTAGCAGCAGTAGTAGCGGCAGGCGGGCCCCTGAGTGGCGTGCCCGCTGCTTGGAGGCGTTCGCCACTCGGGAGTCGTTTCATACTGTGGCCAGGGTGGTGCCGTGCTTGATGCCTGGGCGGCGGTTATCGGGGCAAGGACCGCGTCTCGCGCGGGCTTCGTCGGGAGTAGGCAGTAGCAGACATCAGTAATAGTCGGCAGTAGTAGCAGGAGGAGGAGGAAACTAGTATTAGTAGTATAGCATTAGTAGGGGCAGTAGTAGAAGGCGGTAGGGGAGTAGTAGCAGTAGTAGTAGGCAGTAGAGTAGTACTCGTAGCTTTGGTACTGTAGAGATTATTGATTATGGTGTCGGCATGCAGCAGTACCGACTACTGCTACACATGTCCTCTCCTCTCTTCTCTCCCGAAACAACGAAAAAATTAGCAATGTGCAGTGTAGCCATTTCACGTTCCAGTTGTTCCTTCTCACTTTCCAGTTGGTCCTTCTCACTTTCCAGTTGGTCCATCTCACCTTCCAGTTGTTTGACTGCACCTTCCAGCTGACTTTCCAGTTGGTCCATCTCATCTTCCAGTTGTTCCATCTCATGTCTTAGTGGCTGCGAGGTCCTTATGGCATGGCTCCGAGATCCCAGTGCAATTGCTCCGAGGCTCCAGTCAGTGCAAGGTCTCCGGTTGCTCCGAGACTCTTGCAATGGGTTCGAGGCTCCAGCTGACCTGTCCCCCGTGATGGGGGGCCCCGCCTCTTAGTATAGTATGACTTAGTACTAAGGTTAAAGGGGGCGGGACAGAAAGGGAGCCCTCCTTCCATCAGGCCTGCCCCCGCTGCTGAGGAAATCAGGGATGTTCACTCTAGCCAGGGTAGAGTGCACATCTCTGATTGTGTCTCGGCAGCCAGGGGGAAGGATTGGGGTCTCCCTTGAGGTGCCTCGTACTACAATTACCAATTACTACTGTGATTATCAATTCAAAAATTGTGACATTGTCGCGTGGTGCTTTGGGCAGACCTCACTGCCTGCTGGCCTTGAAAACTTTGTGAAAACTGAGGGCGGAGTTACTTTGGGGCCTCGGCGTCGCTGTTCCGGACCCATAAGCGCTCTGGGAGGCTTCGAGACGGCTCAAGAGGGCTCTGGGAGGCCTCAAGATGGTTCGGCGAGCGCTTCTGCAGGCTTCAAGTCGGCTGCAAGAGCGTTCCGGGAGGTTCCATGACGGCTCCAAGAGCGCTCCGGGAGACTTCAAGAAGGCTCCAACAGCGCTCCGGCAGGTTGAGACAGCTTCAAGAGTGCTCTGGGAGGCCTCAAGGCGGCTTCAAGAGCATTCGAGGAAGCTCAAGACGTCCCCGAGAGCGCTCTGGGAGTTTTCGATACGACCACACAGGCGTTCCGGTTCGTCAAAGTGGGATCTTCCTCGAGAGCACCAGCGCTCTTCGACTCCGCTCAAGGCACCAAAATTGACTTTCAAAAATACGTTCGAATGAATTGTTTGTTTCTGCTCAGCTTCAATGTGCAAGCTTCGGGCCAGCTAGCTCCGTGCATGGCTATGCACGGGTTCACACTAGTACTTTATACTACTATAGCCGGGTTTTNGGGCTCAGCGTACTTGGAGGCTGCTTTCGTCTCCTGGGGATCTCTTCCAACTCGTGGAGGGGTTGGGAGAACCATGTCAAGCTCGCGGAGGACCAGTGCAGCCGTGGAGGGCCAGCCCAGCTGCGCGGAGGAGCAGCTTAGCTACGCAGAGGGCCATCTCAACTGCGCGGAGGACCGGCCTCTCAGCCCCGCGGAGGAACCTTTCAGCCACGCGGAGGACACCGAGATCCCTGAGGCTGACCTGCGGGGCTTCCTGCGGATCATGGGCCTCATCATGCAGGCGTCGGCGTTGTGCGAGGGGCTTGCGGAGGACAGCCGCGTCTTGGCGCTTGAGCAGGGCGGCGTCCTCGTCGCGCTGGACGAGCTCGTGGCGCAGGCTCGTGATTTCGGCGGCCTCGAGGCGGTCCTCAAAAGGTTGCGCGGCCAGCCCGAGGCCGTGCCTCCTGAGGACCTTGGGGGTGAGACCGAGGCCGAGGCGGCAGCGGAGGAGCGCAGCCGCCGATACCAGGCTCTCCGGCTGACCACGGAGCAGATCCACGAGATCCAGGTTAACGCGGCCAGGCGTGCGCACGTCAAGAAAATGATTGCAATCCACGACTTGCGTGTGGCGGAGAAGGCGCATGGCGGCCACAATGAGAAGCTCCGGGAGGCCGAGCACTGGCTGCGGCAGGAGACGATGTCGCTGGATCAAGGAGCAGCGAAAGCAGAGATGTTGGTACGAGAAGTCTTCGAAAAGAGCCCGGTCGAGGCGGTGAAGGCGGTGAAGAGGTGTCACCGGGGAGTTCGCGATGTGGTGATGCTCTACTGCGTGTCAAAATCTGACGATCCGCAAGACCGCGACATGTTCATTGTGCGCGCCTGGGACGCCTATGGTGGCAAGCTCTCTTGGCCAGGGTGGAAGCAGACTCTCTCGCTGCTGCTGCTCGCCTACAGGAAGGACCCTGCAAACAAGAATGGGTTCATGAGCAACAATCAGGTTGCGGCGGAGAGGCGGGGCAAGGCACGGCCACCTCGGAAGCGGAAGCCCGAGGTGGGTACTGGCGCCACAGCGGAAGCTGGGGAGCCCCAGGCGGTGCCCCAGGCGGTGACTGCCTCCACAGCAGAGGCTGCGGAGCGTCAGGCATTCCCAGGCCTCGAGCTCCCATGGGGCGGGCACCCCCAGGCACTCCCAGGCCTCGAGCTCCCATGGGGCGGGCTTTTCCGGGCCTCTGCAGAGTTTGGACCAGGAGAGCTTCACGCCAAGTTCGATGAGATAGCTGTGCCAGAAGAACCACGGCAGGCAGCCCGGTCTCCGAGTCGGCCATGGAGCAACTTCCCGCAAAAGACAGTGCAGAAGAATTGCTACGGCTTCCAGCAGGCCGACCCCTACGGCTTCTCTGACGGCGCAGGGTGGTGCTCTCATTGGAGCTCGCCCAGCCCCCGGGCCCCTGAGTGGAGAGCCCCCCGTGACTACTATTGCTGCGCGCGGTAGTAGTAGCAGCGGTACAGGTGGTTGTGCGACCACCCAGCCACAGATCCCCAGGGGGAAAGGAAGGCCATTAGATTCACAAATTGTTACTCCTACGACTCCCACTTGCTACTCCTACGACTGGTACTGCTACTTGCTACTTCTTGCTACTCTGTGTTACTATGTTAGTACGTGCCTCTACTTCCTACTTGCTGCCACTACTTGCTACGACTGCTCCTTTCATTACTTGCTACTACTCCTACGTCCTACGACTGCTACTCGTACTCCTACTTCTACTATTGATACTACTAATCCTACTTCTACTACTACCACCTTCTGCCCACTACCTACTACTTGCTTCAGCTGCTGCTGCTGCAACTTGTCATCTAAATGGCTTTTCTCTTTAGGACACCGTCGCGACCAACTTTCGCTCGCAGGCACCCTTGCTTGGTCTTTGTTGGCGCGTTTTGCACGATGGTGTAGGTTCGCCAACAACTAAGGGTGCCTGCAGGGTGTACGATTGACAGGTCCGCACGGAGGGGTGGCGAACTCGCCAAGGCCAAAAGAAAGAAAAAAGTGGCTTAAAGACAGCTTAAACATAGTTGAAGACAGCTCGAAAATAGCACAAATAGCTAAGGTTGTGCAGAAATCATTGGTTTTGCATACTGTAGTAGTATAGGAGTACTATAGGAATATTATACTATGCGAGTCAGTGCTGAAGTTTTCTTGGAATACTTGGAGCGCTGCGAGTCCTGCAAGTCCTGGAAGTGTTGGGAGCGCTGCGCGAGTGCTGTGAGTAATACAAGTCTTGCAAGTCCGGCAAGTCCTGAAGGCTTGTCAGTGCTGCAAGGCCTGCAGGTTGCACGTCCTGCGTGTGCTACAAGTCCTACGATAGTACAACTATAGTACTACTATAGTGTTACAGTAGTACTATAGTACTACTCACGAGGTCGATGGAGGACGACGAGGACATGGACGTGAGGCTTTGCGCCGTGAAGGCTGTGGGCACGGTCGCGACGAAGGGCAATGATGTCTCTCGAGGCTCTGATGAGGAGGATGGTGGAGGACTAGGAGCGAGTCATATTTCCAGTACTCGTGCTTGACTTGCGCGCTGGACGGGTTAGGGCATGTTAGACTGGGTGAACAGAGAGCAGGAGGCGCGGAGAGAGATTGGACATAAAGACTCAGAGGTAGTCAGGAAAGCATTGCACTGAATCGCGCTGGTCGGGAGTAGGCAGTAGCAGGCAGTAGGTGGAGCAGCGGTATGCGCGCGTGCGAGCGTGCTGCGTGCGTGGTGGGATCATGGCTAGGGTCTAGGTTCTAGGCTTTGACACACAGCTAGATGCTCATTCTAATGGCTCTTGAAATAGCATGCTAGGGCTCTACACACAGCTAGATGCTATTCCTAATGGCCCTTTAAATAGCATGTCTAGGGTTTCACACACAGTCGTCTGAGCTGCTTGCGGCTGCCTGCTGCTGTTGTAGTGGTAGTCGTTGCCGTGATCGTCGTTGCCGTCGTCTTCATCAATGATTTATTGTCGTAGTCTTCTCCGTCTAAAAGACAGCCAGAGGCGGGTGATCGGGAGGCGGAAGTGCTAGGAGGCATTGGCGCGGCCAGGCCCCTTGGAGCTTCGAGTGGGACTTCTGGGAACCTCTTGGAGGTATTTGAACTTCTCTGCTCTGCTCGGCAAGGCCCCTTGGAGCCTTTTTTGATATATATATATATGTATATATACATCTGAACCTCGAGACCACCAGGAAGTCTAGACTCATATGTCATGATATGTGATAATATCCATATATTTATCTAGGAACAAGTAAGAACGCTGTTAGAGCAAGGAAGCAATGAAATGATTACTGACGATTCTCAGCCATTTTGCCCTCACGCTCGCCGCGCCGCGGGCGCGTTTCGCCACGCGCGCGTTGCGGAGGGCCAAGCGCGCCCGCGCGGGTCCCGGGGCCGGTGGCTATGAACGGCAACTGGATGCATGTGGAGCACCCCGATTTCGGGCGAAACTCGCAGCCGATGATGGTACGTTGCAGCGGTTGCCACAGGTGCTTGTGGGCGCTTGTGTTCTGGAAAGGAGATGTGACGGCATTTGGAGGAGGTTGGTCGAAACGCGCGGTGTGGTGCCCCAAGTGCAAAGGGGGATATGGTGTCACGAGCGACGATCGGCCCGCACTTCCAGGCGCGTGGTGGCATTATGCGGTTCCACGGCGTCCAGACCACCTACCGATCTTCGACGTGGACAACGTGTCGGATGCGGAGCTGCGAGCGATGGCCATTGCTTTCTTGCGACGCCAAGGTGCATATGAAGAGACGGGACCACTGGCTCAGGCGGAATCACCAACAGCTCAGGGACCACCAGCAACACCGCCACCGGGACTGACGCCGCCACTGCCACCCCAGGCACCAGCGGTCCAGGCGGCACCAGCGGTCCAGGCGGCACCAGCACCAGCGGTCCAGGCGGCACCAGCACCAGCGGTCCAGGCGGCACCAGCACCAGCGGAGACAGGTGCAGCGGCTCCGGCGGCACCAGCGGTCCAGGCGGCACCAGCATCAGCGACAGCACAGACGACGGGTGCAGCGGATGAGGCTGTTCCACTACCACCGCCGTCACCACCAGTGATGCTGAATCTTGCGCCGCCATCATGCATTGAGGCAAGTACCATGGCGACGGCAACCGAGACGGCAAAACCAGTCGAGCGACGGATGAGCCATAGCCAGGAGGGCCCAGCCGCAGATCTGGCGGTGATAGCGGCGGGGAGCGCGGCGTCGGCGGGGCCGCTGCGTGGCGCGCTCGGTGCCCAGGCCAATGTCAGCGATGTGGACCATGAAAAGGTCATTGAGGGACGGGCCAGCGATGACATGGAGTTCTCTTGTGACGAGGAATTGCACAACTGCACCAAACGAGAAATGTCAGAACTGTACAAGATGATAAAGGATGTTTCAGAGGAGGTGGAGGAGTTGCGTCAGCAAAACCGACGCCTGCGGTGCCAAATCAAGTTCCTGCACATAAAGTTGATGGATTCTGGTATTTCATTGAGCAGCGGTTCATTCTCAAGCGGTGACAGTGAGCGCCCGCCTCAGGCGACGAAGGCAGACGCGAGCCCTAAGGCAGAGGAGCCAGAGGCAAAGGCAGAGGGGCCAGAGGCAAAGGCTCAGCCCCAGGTCGTGGGTGATGGAGAGTTGCAAGAGGCGTCGGTTGAAGCGAGGGCGGGGCTTCTGTGTGGCGTGCCCGATGGCCGGGTCTCG
>NYTZ01000097.1 GCA_002683735.1 Flavobacteriales bacterium | reverse complement strand
TCCTACGAGCTCTTCAAGCACATGGTGCAGAAGATGAACCAGGATGTGGCCAGCTTCCTGCTGAAGTGCCAGCTTCCGAGTCAACCGGACCAGGTCAAGCGTGCTCCGGGTGCCCGGCCCCAGCAGCCTGCCCGTGTGCAGACCAGCAAGCAGGGGGTGCAGAACCTCAACGAGCAGCGCATGGCCGCTGCCCGAGCCCAAGCGGCACAAGGTGGCCAGACCCGTCTCGGTGGAGGAGCAGGCTCTGCTGGCATGCCCCCCCCGCCGCCTCAGCCTACCCAACCCATTCGCAGTGAGAAGAAATACGGCCGCAATGACATCGTCACCATTCGCCGTGGGTCCGAAGTGCGAGAGTTGAAGTACAAAAAGGCGGAACCTCTGCTTGCCCAAGGCTGGCAAATCGAGGAATGACCGCTTTGGTTTGGCTCACGGGGCTGCGTCGAGCAGGGTCACGAAATCGATGGGCCCATTCCACGCTTTGCGAAGCGCGGTCCAAGCGGCTTCGAGGGTGGCCCCGGTGGTGACCACATCGTCCATCAGGATGATTCCGTCCCAGTCTTCTGGACTCCAAGTGAGGCTCGCATCGAATCGGTAGGTGTTCGCGAGGGACTGGAGCCGGTCTCGCCGCCCCAAGCGGGTTAGGGAGGACCGGTGTCGCGTTCGGACTAGGAGCTGCATTGGAACCATCCCCGTCACGGAGCACCACCCTTCGGTCAGCAACCCGCTCTGGTTGTACCCCCGTTGACGTTGCCTTCGGCGGTGCAAGGGAATGGGGACGACCGCCCACTTTTCCGGGGTTGACCACCGCTCTATTGGGGCTTCTTCCGCCATGGCCTTGCCCAACGCCCTCCCGAGGTTGGCCCGGCCACCGTACTTGAGCCGGTGAACGGCTTGGCGTTCTCCGCCTTCCTCTCCCGGCACCCACCACGACCAGCAACGCACGTTGTCCAAGCGGCCTGCGAACCGGTGCTGCGCCTGGGCGAGATTCCGGCGCAGGGAGAATGCGCAGGGACCGCACCATTCTCCTTCCTGCCATTCCAAGACGGCGTCGCAAGCGGCACACCGCAATGGGATGACCACAGAGGCGAGGCCATGAAAGAGGCGGAAGAGGTGCAGGAGGAACACCGCTGAAAAGTGCATGCGGACGAGGCCCCTGTGGCTGCCGGATTGCAGATGCGGCTCCTTTCTTTGCGGACGTGAAGTATGGCAAGATTCCAGAGGAGGAGCAGGACATGATGTTGCCCGGCGTGGACTTTTCCCTTCCGGAGGACCATTCGGACACCGCCCACGGGTTGGCATTCGGGAACGGAAACCTGCGCATCCGGTCCGGAGGCACCATGTGGACCATCCGTCCGTGGCGGGGAACCGTGTACCCGACAAAGGCACCGCAACGCACGTGGCCCAAGCATTATGGCGCGGCGTTTAGCAGTATCGAACTCAATGCCACCCATTACCGGATCCATCCGCCGGAGAGGATGGCGGAATGGGCGGATGCCATGCCAACGGATTTTAGGTTTTGCCCCAAGTTTCCGGCCATCATCTCCCACTACCGGCGGTTCAACGACTGTGAGGGGCCGACTGACGATTTCATTGCGGGATTGGATGCACTTGGCGACAAGCGGGGTCCGTCCTTTTTGCAGCTTCCGCCTCAGTTCTCACCCCGCCACGTGGATCGTCTCGTGGACTACTTGAGGCGGTGGCCGCTTGACTTTGCGGCGGCGGTAGAATTCCGAAACCCGGAGTGGTTTGGGGGAGGTGCTGCCGCTGAAGAGGCTTGGGCGTGCATGCTCGAACTCGGCATCGGCGCTGTCCTTAGCGACACTGCTTTGCGCCGGGATGCCGTTCACATGCGGATGACGGCCCCCTTCCTGTTGCTTCGTTTTGGTGGCTATGAAGGACACCCGTCCGACCGGCAGCGCCTGGCGGATTGGTGCAGGCGCATTGCCCGGTGGCAAGAAATGGGACTGGAGTCCGTTGATCTTTTGGTGCATCAGCCGGATAGCGTGCACACCCCGGAGACCTGTCGCTTGTTCTCCGAATTGGTGGCCGCAGAATTGGACCTGACTGTCCGGGCGCCTATGCCGACCCTCCTTTGACCGAAATTCGCCCCATGAGCACGGCGCCGAGCTTTGATTCCCATGCTTCCCGAGCGGAGCGGTACGACCAACTGGATTTGCAGTGTCCGGGGTTGTTGGATGAGCTGGATCCAGTGGCCAATCAGGCCAATTTCTCGGCGTTGTTGCACGCGGCCTTTGCCTGGCATTGGGTGGGCTTTTATCGGGTGTCCGGTGATGCGTTGGTGCTCGGGCCATTCCAAGGTCCGGTGGCGTGTACACGGTTGCGCCGCGGCAAGGGTGTTTGTGCCGCGGCATGGGAGCGCAATGCGGTGGTCCGCGTGGCCGACGTGGATGCCTTTCCCGGCCATGTGGCGTGCAGTGCCTTGAGTCGCAGTGAGATCGTGTTGCCCGTCCGCCATCCGGACGGCACGGTTGGAGCGGTCCTGGACATCGACAGCACCGCGGTCGGGGAGTTCACCGAAGAGGATGAACGCCGTTTGATGCGAATCCTCGACCGGCACGCTTCCCGGTTTCTCAGTCCCAACTCATGAGTTTACGTCACGGAATGAAGTGGGCCTGGATGGGCATGGTTGTGGGCTTGTGGGGCTGCGCACAGGTGGGTTCTCCCGACGGGGGAGCGCGAGACACATCGCCCCCTCAAGTGCTGGCGGCCGAACCGGATTTCGGGGCGCGACAAGTGGAGCCGACCCTGCTGCGGTTGGTCTTTGATGAATTCGTTCAATTGCAGGACGCCCGCCGTCAGATTCTGGTATCGCCACCCTTGCCGGAACCGCCTCGGGCGCGCGCTCGCGGTCGGGAGGTGCTCGTGGAATTGGAAGGCCCCTTGGCATCGGATCGGACCTACGTTATTCAGTTCGGCAATGCCATCCGCGATCTCCGGGAGGCCAATGTGGCGGACGGATTGACCCACGTTTTTGCTACCGGCATGCAGTTGGACTCAGGCCGGGTGTCCGGCGGGGTGTTCGACGCGTGGACCGGGGCCCCGAGCCAGGGAGCCAGGGTGCTGCTTTACCGGGACAGCCTGCCTTCGGCGGTCATCAACCTGGCTCTGCCGGATTCCATTCGCCCCATGCCGGAGTATGTGGGGCTTGTCAACGACAGTGGCCAGTTTGACATCGGTTACCTGCCCAAGGGGCAATTCGCTTTGGTCGCCGTGGACGATGTCAATGGCAATTACCGGGCGGACGCAGGAGAGGCCATGGCGTGGTCCGCACAGACCTGGTCGTCTTCTGGAACGGGGGATTCTACCGTGGTGCCGCGGTTGGAGATGGACATGCCGCCACTGGAAGCGGCCACCTATCTCAGTGGCATGCGCGTGGATTCCAGTGGATACTGGCGGGCCAAATGGGTGGGGTGGAACGACCTCGCCGCGGGCCCCGACGGTTGGCTGCCGGAGGAAATGGAGCTGGCCCTAGTTGGTCCGGATACAGCGCTGAGGCCCCATTTGGTGGGTGACAGTCTTTGGGCGGAGTGGCCGATGGATGCCCTCGAATCGTGGGCCGGAGGCCAGGAGACATGGCGGTTCGTTCACCCTTTCGGTGAGGACACTTTGCGGGGGGTCGAGCTGGAAGCCCGACGGCCTCCGAACCGCGCAGGGTCGTCGGAGCGTGAAGTCCTGCCGATGATCGGGTTTGCCCAGCGGTTGGCACCGGTGGCCGAGGTGCTGGACACGGCATTGTGCAGCGGCTCCATGGTGGTCGGAGAGGACACCGTGGAATTGGATTTGACTCGGTTGTTCTTGGAGGGCCCTGAATTGCGAATGGTGCCGTTGAGCGCTGGCGCAAAATGTGTGCTGGACCTCTATCCTGGGGCTTTGTCCAGGGGGACGTTGGTCAATGCGGATACACTGCGGTTCACGTGGCGGACTTTCGAGGATAACGACACAGGATCTTTGCTGTTGGCGGTGGATTCCAGCGAATACAGCGGCATGTCCCAACCCTTGTGGGTGCTGACCGATGGGAATGGCGAGCCGCTGTATGTCCGGCGTCCGGATGCCGAAGGACGGTGGTCGGGATTGGTTCCGGGCCGCTATGGCCTCGTCGTGTTGGATGACGTGGACGGGAATGGCCGTTGGACCGGCGTCGACCCCGTGGCCGGGCGGCTCCCGGAGCCGGTCATCCGATTGGTGGAAACCGTGGAAGTCCGCGCAGGGTGGGAGCTCGAATTGACAGGAGACCGTCGTCCACGCCCCTGATTTGATGACGGGCGCCATGGCCCTTTCGGGGCCGTTGGGGGAGTCGCTAACTTTAGGGTATGCGCCTGAATGGTTGGA
This sequence comes from Flavobacteriales bacterium, assembly GCA_002683735.1. Next base: position 10,282 of record NYTZ01000097.1, on the reverse strand, counting down.
TTTCCCGGATGGTGCTGCTCGTTTGGAGCGGCTTTGTGCTGAGCGCAGCAGGACAGGACCCGTGTGCCTCGACGGGCCCAGGTTTGCCTTACGTCTCGACCAACCCGAACTACGTATGTGAGTCACTGGAGACTTTTGTCTACATCAATGTGGCGCAGGGTTACGCAAACCCTTCCGACGCAGCTGCGGAGAACTTCAATTTCAGTTGGTACCCAGAAGATGTGTTGGGCACCATCGAGACGCAGAGTTTCGAGATGTCCTTCGACAGCTCACTAACCCTTTGGTGCTTGGCGCTGGACTTGCAGAACAATTGTCTCTGGACCGACACCATCACAGTGCAGGTGGCCGAAGCCGTGGAAATCGGATTGCCGGCAGATACGCTGGTATGCGACCTCAATGGATTCACTCTCCAGCCTGCTGCCACGGCCCAGGCCATGCCCGGTGTGACTTGGAACTGGGAGCCTTCCTTGTTGTTGCTCAATGCCAATACACCCACGCCCGAATTGCTCATCGACGCCGACCAATGGTACCATGTGACGGCCACCACACCGGCGCCGGGCAACTGCGCCTATGAAGACAGCATNTTCGTGACGGCCAACGTGGCTCCAATTGAACTGGGCCCAGACCAGGAGTGGTGCGAGGGAGAAACATCCNTGCTCGATACAGGTTTGGATCCGGCCATCGAGGCCATCTCCTGGAGCACGGGGGACACGGTGTCATTCATTGTGGTGGACACCACCGGGGTCTACTGGGTCACGGCACTCAACCCGCAGGGTTGCACCCGGACCGACACGGTGCGTATCGACATTTATAACGATCCGGTCTTGACCTTAGAGGCCGGGAGTGCGGCGTGCCTCGGCCAGCCGGTTGAACTCGTGGCCACTGTGGATTCCGACACCACGGTGGCGGGTGTGGGGTGGTCCTCCGGTGAAGCGGGCATGTCCATCTCCGTCACGGAACCTGGGGTGTACGAGGCCATTGCGGTGGACGTGACCGGGTGCTCAGGGACCGCTTCGATTTCTCCGGAATTCCTGCCCTCTCCGGTCCCGGAGCTGCAGCCTGACACAACAATCTGTCTCGAAGACGAAGGCCCCATCTGGATTGATGTCAGCCAGCCCGGTGTGTCCTACCTGTGGTCCACCGGTGAGAGCCAGCCCGGCGCTTTACTCAGCGAACCGGGCACGTATTCGGTCACCTTGACCTTGCTGGCCAACGGTTGTCAGGACTCAGCCAGCATCGAGTTGATTGACTTCTGCCTCCAAGACAGCGTCTATTTCCCAACGGCCTTTACCCCGGATGGGGATTTGGTCAACGACCGGTTTGGCGGTGTGGCCGAAGGCATCGGCAGCTTTGAACTCACGGTCTACAACCGCTGGGGCATCGAAGTCTTCCGCTCCGAGGCCCTTGAAGAGCGCTGGAATGGCCGCCTTCAGAATGGCGAGTTGGCCCCGGGGGGGCTCTATGCGTGGCGCGCGGTTTGGCGGCCCCTCGCTGCCGATGGGGTGTCCTTCCGGGCCTACCAGGAAAAGGTGGGGTCGGTCACCCTCATTCGTTGACCTCTAGCAACCGGTTCACGTTGCCCAAGGTGCCGAACACGACGAGTGTGTCCGTTTCCTGAACGGTGGTGTCCGGTCGGGGAATGCCGATGAGGTGTTCCGCGTCTTCGCCTTGCTCCGTGTAGGTCCGGCGGATGGTGATCAGGCGCAACTCATAGCGGTTGGTGAGGTCAATCTCACCCAAGGTGCGGCCTACACATCCTGCGGGGGCTTGGATTTCCGCGATTTCATAATCATCGGGTAGCTCGAGGAACCCACGGAGGTTGGGGTTCATGAGGCGTTCGGCGACCAGGCTGGCGAATTCTGTCTCGGGCGTGAGGATCTCCTGGATGCCGAGCTTGCGGAGGATGCGTTCCTGGTGGCTGCCTGAAGCGCGTACGATGACCCGCGGGATGCCGAGGTCCATCAGATTCAGCGTGGTCAAGACGGTGGCTTCGAAGTTCTCTCCAATCGCGACCACGGCGGCGTCCATTTCTTCCAACTTCTGGCTCTTCAGGGCCTTGCTGTCTGTGGAGTCCATGGTGATGGCCAAGGCGACTTCGTCGGCCACCTGTTCGACCCGCTCTTCGGCGTTGTCGATGGCGAAGACCTCGGCCCCACGGCCGGCCATTTCGGTGGCGATGCGGGAACCGTACTTGCCGATGCCAATCACCACATAGCGCATGCTCTTCATGCCTGCAATCTACTTCGCTTGGCGGAGGCCCTGTTCGAGGACGACGAGGAAATCGGCCACATCTGCAAATCGGTTGTACATCGGAACAGGGGCCATGCGGATCACGGACGGTTCCCGCCAGTCGACGATGACCCCGTGTTGGGTCAAGTGGTCAAACAAAGCTTTGCCGTGACCGTGGGCCACGACGCTGAGTTGACAGCCCCGGGCCTCCGGATTGCTTGGTGTGAGGATTTCGAGGGCGCCCCCGGCGGCTTCACCCACGCTGAGGAGGCCGCGTTCAAGGAAGTCGGTCATGGCCACCGATTTGTCCCGCAACCGGTCCATGCCCGCCGCCCGGAATTCTTTCAAGGAGGCCAGCAGTGCGGCCATATTCAGGACTGGGGCATTGGACGTCTGCCACCCTTCCGCACCGGGCATCAGGTCGAAGTCCGGCTCCATCAGGAAGCGGCGGCTGGCGCTGTGGCCCCACCAGCCCTCTAGGCGCGGAAGGTCTGGACGCTGGGCATGGCGCTCGTGGACGAACACTCCCGCCGTGCATCCCGGTCCGCCGTTGAGGTATTTGTAGCCGCACCAGCAAGCAAAGTCCACGTTCCAATCGTGAAGTTGGACGGGTACGTTGCCGACGGCATGGGCCATATCAAAGCCGCAGGTGGCCCCGACGGCATGGGCCGCACGGGTGATGCGTTCCATGGGCATCCACTGTCCGGTGTAATACTGAACTCCACATAGCATCACGCAAGCGAGGCGATCGCCTTCTTCTGCGATGCGGGCTTCGATGTCTTCCGTGCGCAGGGTGTGCTCTCCTTTCCGGGGGGCGATTTCAATGAGGTGTTCCTCGGGGTCGAGCCCGTGGAGGCGAAGCTGGGACAGGGCGGCGTAGCGGTCACTGGGGAAGGCGCCTTGCTCGATGAGGAGTTTGGTGCGCCGTCCCTCCGGCCGATAAAAGGACACAAGCAACAGGTGCAGGTTGACTGTTAGCGCGTTCATGGCGACCACTTCAATGGGCTTGGCCCCGACGAGGGCGGCGAGGTCTTCCGTGGCGAAGCTGTGGTAGTCCACCCAGGGTCGCCGGCCGTGGAAATGCCCCTCCACACCGAATTTCCGCCAGTCTTCGAGTTCCCCCTCGATGAACTCCGCCGCGGCCACAGGTTGAAGTCCGAGGCTGTTCCCGGTGAAATACAGGGCATCTCGCCCCTCATGTTGGGGCATGTGAAATCGCGCTCGAAACGATGCTAGCGGGTCGGCGGCATCCAATCGGGCGGCTTCGTCGTGGAATGCGGGGGCTTGGGTCCAGTTCGTCATGGGGGAGGGCATGGGCGGCATGGTTCTCGGCCGACAAAGGAAGGGTCCCGGCGGTTGTGCGCGCTAATTTTGCCCGCACGTCCGCCCATGAACACCACCGCCCACACCCGCGCCAAGAGTGCCGCCTTGTTCGCTGAAGCCCAGACCCGGTTTCCGGGGGGCGTGAATTCCCCTGTGCGCGCTTTCGGCGCAGTGGGGGGCACCCCCTTGTTCATCGACCGCGGAGAAGGCGCCCACATCTGGGATGCAGACGGACAGCGCTATATCGACTTCTGCTGCTCGTGGGGGCCCCTCATCCTCGGGCACGCCCATCCGATTGTTCAGGACCGCATCCTTCGGGCGGTGGCAGACGGCACCTCGTTTGGGACGCCCACCCGCCTCGAAAATGAGTTGGGAGGAATGATCCTTGACCACCACCCATATGCAGAGCGCATCCGCTTTGTTTCGAGCGGAACGGAGGCTGCGATGAGCGCCATTCGCTTGGCGCGCGGCGTCACGGGGAAGACCAAGATTCTCAAGTTCGAAGGGTGCTACCACGGCCATGTCGACGCCTTGTTGGTCAAGGCGGGCAGTGGTCTGGCTACGTTGGGCACGTCCACTTCGGCGGGGGTGCCGGAGGCCTATGCCCGCGAGACCCTCGTGCTCCCCCTCAACGACCTCGAGGCGTTGGAGGCCACGATGAAGGAACACGCAAACGACTTGGCAGTCGTGGCCATCGAGCCGATTCCGGCCAACAACGGCCTCCTCATTCAGGACCCCTCTTTCTTGCAAGGGGTCCGCGACCTGTGTGACAAGTATGGTGTCCTGCTCCTGTTTGACGAGGTCATCAGTGGATTCCGGGTAGCCTTTGGCGGGGCGGCGGAGTACTACGGCATCCGTCCGGACGTCATGGCTTTCGGCAAGATCATTGGCGGTGGCATGCCGGTAGGGGCTTATGCGGCTTCCGCGGAAATCATGGACCACGTCGCGCCTGTGGGTCCGGTCTATCAGGCCGGTACGTTGAGCGGCAACCCTGTGGCCATGGCCGCTGGTGCCGGGCAGCTCTCCGTGTGCCTACAGCCGGGGTTCTACGAAGAACAGGAGCGTCGGACCCGCCGGTTGGTGGACCCGATTCTCGAACACGCTGACCGCAAGGGGCAACCCCTCCGCATTTTCACCCGGGGCAGCATTTTTTGGTTGGCCTTCAGCGACCGCATCCACATCCGCAGGAGCAGTGAGATTGACGCCGACAGCATGGCGTATTTCACCCGGTTGCACGGGGCATTGCTCGAGCGTGGCGTGTACTTGGGCCCTTCCGGATACGAAGTGGGCTTCGTGTCTTCTGCGCACACGGATGCCGTCATCGACGAAGCGGCCTCGGTTTTCACCGACGCGCTCGACGCTGTCTTCGGCTGAAGCCGGTCAACAATTCAGCTCAGGATCAGCCACAACGCGTCCACCATCAACAGGGCGTCCAGCGCCACGAAGTAACCGGCAGGCCGATTCTCCTTCGCCAAGGCGACCATTGCCACCATGGGCAGGAGGCCGATTCCCGCCGTCCACGGCTGATGCAGGCCGGTGGTGCGCAAAGCCAAAGCGCCGCAAAGCAGGGTGATCCCGAGTACGCGGGTGCCAGCCGTGCCGAGCAGTTGTGGCCATGTGCGCATGTCGGCCGCGTCCCAATCCCGGTCCCTCAGGTCAAAAGGCAGGGTGAGCGCGGCAATGACCAAGAAGCGCTCCAAGGCCAGGTTCCATGTGGTATCCGGCAAGGGTAGGTTGGACTCGAGGGCCTTCCACCACACGGGCCAGATGGCGGTCAGGACCGCCCAAGCTCCACCGATCCAAATCATTTTTAACCCCGGTATGCGTCGGAGGGCGAAGCGGCGGCCTCGGAGGCCGGGTGACCCGGCGTACAGTGCGGTGATGGCGCCGGCACCGAGGATGAGGCCCCAAGTTTGGAGGGGCTGGCCGTTGCAGACCGCGTAGGAGGCAAACCACGTCCACATCAGAGGGAGCGCGGCGATGGGCACGAGCAGCAGTGCCAGCACGCGCAGGCGGAGTGCGTGCCGCTGTTGCCAAGCCAGGTGATCCGCCCTCAGTCCCCGCTGGCGCGTGGCCTTGATGTGGCGTTGCCAATTGTAAGCGCACCACGTTGCGGCCGAGAGCCCCAAAGCGAAGCCCGCTGTTCCCCTCGTTGGTCCACCTGTGCCCGACAACACCAACGATGCGAAGACGCATCCCGCGGCGGCAAGGGAAATGGTGGCGTTGGACCAGAGCAGGCTGCGCGTGTTCACGGGGGCAAATTAGAGTAGCCCACATGCACAAAACGATTATGAACACCCCCGCCAAAAGGGTGTTGTCACATTCTATTTTTGTTCTTTAAATCGCTCTGCAACATGGCATCCGCAACGTTCGTCCAGCGCCATCTCGGTCCCCGCGAAGAGGAGCAGCAGCACATGCTGTCCGCCACCGGTCATGACACCATGGCCGCTTTGATTGCCCGCACTGTTCCCCAAGCCATCCTGACCGACGCCGACATGGTGTTGCCGGAGGCCATGGCCGAGAGCGCTTATTTGGAGCACATCGACCGGATTGCAGCCAAGAATTCGCTGTACCGGAACCACATCGGTCTGGGGTATCACCCCACGGAAGTGCCGAGCGTGATCCGTCGGAATGTACTCGAGAATCCGGGGTGGTATACGGCCTACACGCCTTACCAAGCGGAGATTGCCCAGGGCCGACTAGAAGCCCTAATGAACTTCCAGACCATGGTGTGCGACCTGACCGGCATGGAGTTGGCCAACGCCAGCTTGCTGGATGAGGCCACCGCCGCTGCGGAGGCCATGACCATGCTGTTCAATGCCCGGAGCCGGAAGGCTGCGAAAGCGGGCGTGAACCGGTTCGTGGTGTCGGACGGAGTTTTCCCCCAGACTTGGGCTGTGCTGCGTTCCCGTGCTCTGTATCTCGGCATTGACATCGAGCAGCGTGCAGACGACGACCTTCAGTTGTGCGATCGCACGTTCGGCATATTGGTTCAATATCCCGACGACCGCGGACGGGTGGAGCCATTGGCCGATACGATTGCCAAGGCACACGACCTCGACGTGCGGGTGGTGGTGGCCACGGACCTGTTGGCCTGCGCCCTTGTGCAGAGTCCGGGTTCGATGGGCGCTGACGTGGTGGTGGGCAATAGCCAGCGTTTTGGTGTACCCATGGGCTATGGGGGCCCCCATGCGGCCTTTTTCGCCACCCGCCTCGATTACAAGCGCAATGTTCCAGGCCGTGTGATCGGGGCGTCGGTGGACCGCATGGGCAACATGGCCTACCGCATGGCCCTTCAGACCAGAGAGCAGCACATTCGCCGTGACAAGGCGACCTCCAACATCTGCACCGCCCAAAGCTTATTGGCCGTGATGGCCAGCATGTACGCGGTGTACCACGGTCCCAAGGGACTCCGCGCGATTTCCGAGCGCATCCATGGCTTGGCCTGTGCCTTGGCCGAAGCCGGAACGGCAGCAGGATGTCCGCCGGTCCACAGCCACTTCTTCGATATGGTGGTCTTTGCCATCGAGGATTTGGGGGCCGTGATCGAGCGCGCGGAGCGCAAGAAGATCAACCTGCGGTATTTCCCGGACGGCGTCCACGTGGGCGTGGCTTTCCACGAGTGCACCCACCCGGAGGATTTCAGTGACCTGTGTGAAGTGCTGGGATTCCAGACTGTGCCGGCGCCCGGCACGGTGGCGTCTCCGCTCGAAGGCCAATTCCGCACCGTGGATTATCTGCACCATCCCGTCTTCAACAGCCACCGCTCCGAGACGGCGATGATGCGCTACATCAAGCACCTCGAGAACAAGGACCTGTCGTTGACCCACGCGATGATTCCGCTTGGTTCCTGCACCATGAAGCTCAATGCGGCCACGCAACTTCTGCCCATCGGCTGGGCAGCCTTTGCACAGCTTCACCCCTTCTGCCCCCCTGCACAGGCTGCCGGCACGCGGGAAATGGTTAAGGACCTCGAACAATACCTCTGCGAGATCACCGGGTTCTCTGGCATGAGCTTGCAGCCCAACAGCGGAGCGCAAGGCGAATACACCGGTTTGCTCGTCATTCGGGCTTACCATGCTGCTCGGGGAGAATCTCACCGCGACATCTGCTTGATCCCTTCCTCTGCCCATGGCACGAATCCCGCATCCGCCGTGATGTGCGGCATGAAGGTCGTGGTGGTCGGATGCGACAAGCACGGCAACATCAACCTCGACGAGCTCAAGGAGAAAGCCACCGAGTACGCGGACAACCTCGGCGCCTTGATGATCACATACCCCTCCACCCACGGTGTCTTCGAGGACCACATCCTCGAGGTCACCANGACGGTGCACGAGCACGGGGGACAGATTTACATGGACGGGGCCAACATGAATGCCCAGGTCGGCTTGACCAGCCCGGGCCGCATCGGCGCCGACGTCTGTCACTTGAACCTGCACAAGACCTTTGCCATTCCGCACGGGGGTGGTGGACCGGGTGTGGGCCCGATTGGCGTGGCGGAACACCTCGTGCCATTCTTGCCGGGACATCCGCTGGATGNGGTGGGTGGCGACCAGGCCATTGACCCGGTCAGTGCCGCGCCATTCGGCAGCGCTTTGATCCACCTGATTTCCTACGCGTACATCCGTCTGCTGGGCCCCNTAGGCCTCAAGCGCAGTACGGAAGTGGCCATCCTCAATGCGAACTACCTCCGNGCGCGCCTTGAGGGCCATTACGACGTCCTGTACAAGGGAAATGCCGGCAATGTGGCGCACGAGATGATCATCGATTGCCGCCCATTCAAGCAGAGCGCGGGCATTGAAGTGACCGACATTGCCAAGCGCCTGATCGATTACGGTTTCCACGCNCCGACGGTCAGTTGGCCAGTGGCGGGGACGCTGATGATCGAGCCGACGGAGAGCGAGAGCTTGGATGAACTGGATCGGTTTGCCGAGGCGATGATTGCCATTCGGGAAGAGGTCCGGGCCATAGAAGAAGGCCGGTTTGACCGCGAGGACAATCCGGTTCGGATGTCCCCGCACACCGCAGCGGAATTGACCGCAACGGACTGGAACCACGCTTACACCCGGGAAGAAGCGGCCTATCCGGTACCGGTAATGCGCGAGCGCAAGTTCTGGCCTTCCGTGGCACGCGTGGACAATGCGCACGGCGATCGGAACCTGGTGTGCACTTGCCCGAGCGTGGAACTTTACACCAACCCGGTGACAGCCTGAAAACGGCTTCTGTGGGCTGTGGAATGCGAGGCGCTATATTCGCGCTAACGAATCCAACACCCACCAATATGAAGCACCTCTACACTTTGGTCTTCGCGATGCTCATCGTGAGCTTCGCCTTCGCCCAGGCTCCGGTCCGCGAATTTGCCGGCCGCTCCGTGATTTCCCGTGCCATGGACGGCACGCATGTCGACTACACCCGTGAAATCATTTACCAGAACACCTTCGGTGACTGCTCCAACATCACCTTCACCAATGCCTACGATGTCGGCTACACCGACTACATCGATGGCATCAACTTCGAGTGCACCACAGAGGGCCCGTCCGGTCCGTACAATGGATGGGCTGGTGGTACTGCCAACTCTCCTGCTCCGAGCCCGAACTTCACGACGGCAGATGACGGCTACGTGATGGTCGACTCTGACCTGTTCGGCGCCGAAGAGAACTATGCGGCCAGCTGGGTCGAGAATTGCTGGTTCGAAATCGACGATCCGGTGGACTTCACCGATCACCCATTCGTGACGGTCGAATTCGAGAATCGCTACCGTTGCTGGGACAACACCACTGACATCGAGCGCTGCTACCTCGAGATCTCCCTCGACGGTTTGAACTGGCCCGATCCCGAGACCCTGGAGGTCGAAGAAGGGCTCGTCGTCGTCGGCGAGGACACTGTAGCTGCCCGCTACGAGATCTTCCCCACCTTCGAGCGTGCCGACGAGACCGACAACCCGACCACGATCCGTTTCGACATCGGTGACATCGCCGGTGACGAAGCCACGGTGTACTTCCGTTGGCGCTGGGTCGGCCAGTGGGGCTACGCCTGGATGGTCGACGACTTCGTGGCGTTCGACACCCCAGCCAACGACCTGCGCATCGCCGACTACGTCAGCTACACCGACTACCTGACCACCGGCCTTTGGGAGGCTTCCGTGTGGCCAGAGAGCCAGTTGGCTCCGCTCGATCTCGCCGTGGCCGTGACCGGCCTCGGTACTGCTGTCCAGCCGAACTCCATGCTCACCGTGGCCGTGAATGGCAGTGAGTCAGACGGCGGCATGAGCGCTGGAATGGACATCGCTTACGGCGACACCGACACCCTGCGTGTGACCGGTTGGGAGGCTCCCGGACAGGGCACGTACACCTTCGACTACACTGTGGCTTCCGACAGCACCGACGAGTACCCGGCCGACAACGCTGCGCAGCAGGCCATCGAGGTCGTCGAGAATCAGTACGGTCGCGACAACGGCACCTTCGTGGGCCAGACCCCGGCTGACGGCACCGTCGACTTCATCGCAGGCGTTCCTTACGACGCTGTGAACGACATGACCATCTACGGCATCGACGTGGCCATCATGGATGGTTCCGACGTGGGCGCAGAAGTGGTCTGCCACCTCTTCGACTGGATTGAGTGGAACAACGGCGGTGGTCAGTACGACGGCTTGCTCACCACTTCCGAGGAAGTGTCCCTCGAGGCCAACTTCCTGAACAGCGGTGACGGCGATGTGTCCTGGTACACGTTT
>NYTZ01000096.1 GCA_002683735.1 Flavobacteriales bacterium | reverse complement strand
CGATGTCCGCCTGAGCGGACCGGGGCCCGACGAGGCGGTCCTCATGGACTGACCCAGGTCCTGCCTTCCAGCAGGTTTCGGATGGACTTCATCCGATCGCCGTCCAGGTGGTCCGCCGCAACCGTCATGTGTGCCCGGCGGTAATGCGGCTCGCGCTCTGCGAGGTGCTCAGCAATGAACCCAGGCAATGCATCCTCGGAAACCCCGGCGATCAAGGGGCGCTCATCCGCTCGGCCTTTCAAGCGCCGCAACAGGTTCTCTGGTGTCATCTGGAGGTAAACAACGATGCCGTGCTCGCGCATGTAATCCATGTTGTCCCCGTGGCACGGTGTGCCGCCACCCGTGGAAATGAGCGCCCGGGGATGCTGCTCGGTCAAGTCCTCCAACACCGCTTTCTCTCGAATCCGGAATGCGGCTTCCCCTTCTTTCTCGAACAACGCCGTGACGCTCCGCCTCGTGACCCGTCGGATTTCCTCATCGGTGTCGAAGAAGGGCAAATCCATCATGGCGGCCAACCTGCGGCCGCTGGTGGACTTGCCGGCCCCCATGTACCCCACGATGTAGATGCGCTTCGCCTCCATATGACCAAGGTAAGCCTCACCCCTCCACCCATCCGACCGGTCAGGCTTCTCGCCGACGCGCCGGAGATGGTCCGCAGTGCCGGCGCACAAACACCTGACTCAGAGCACGTTAACGGCAAACATGGCACGGCCGCCCAAACGGCCTTCGAGGTGGTCTCCCGGCCGAACAGGACCCACGCCGGCAGGCGTTCCCGTGAACAAAAGGTCACCCGTCTTGAAGGTGCTGAACTTGGAGACATGGGCGATCAATTCGTCCACGGGAAACAGCATGTCGGCGGTGTGTCCGACCTGAACCTCCTCGCCATTGCGCAACAGCGAAAAATGCAAGTCCTGGATGTCCCCCCCGAGGTCGTCCAACGGCACGAATTCGCGGGAGACCACAGCCGATCCGTCAAACGCCTTGGCCTTTTCCCATGGCTTGCCAGCGGCCTTCAGGGTCGACTGTACATCCCGAGCCGTGAAATCGATGCCAAGCCCCACAGTGGTATAGCAACGCGCTGCGTGGTCCGCCGAAATCCACTTTGCCGCCCGGTCCATCCGCACGACAACCTCGACCTCAAAGTGGCAATCCCCGGTCCATTCCGGAATGGCAAACGGGTGGTCCTTGTGCAGAATCGCGCTTTGGGGCTTGAAGAAGAAGAGGGGCTCGGAAGGCACCGCATTGCCCAGCTCGGTGGCATGGTCGGAATAGTTGCGGCCGATGCAGACGATTTTCATGGGGGCGAAGGTCGGGCTAGGATCAATCGAACAACAGCCGGACTTCCACCCGGCGGTCGAAGGCCCCGCCCCACTCCGGCCGCTGCTCGCCGAAATGCGCCGCAGTCACCCGCTCTGGCGCCACCCCGTGTTCGAGTAGATAGTAACGCACCACCTGGGCGCGACGGCGACTCAACTCCATGTTGACCCGGTCATCTCCGGTGGCATCGCTGTGGCCGGTCACCAACACCCGCATGGAGGGGTAGGCGACCATCCATTCGATCAAGGTGTTCAGGCCGTACTCCGCACTCAGGCTCAAGCCCGCTCCGCCGGTGGGGAAGGCCAGGGTGAATTGCTCCGGCAACCCGTTTGGAACAGCCCGGCTTCCCCCCGGCAACTGGGCCGGAACCCAACCGCCGTCCACCCCCCGCGTCGGGAAAGAGCCAGTGGCAGGGCGTGAGGGAGAGGCGGACGGGCGCTGCTCCTGCTCCAAGGCATCCACCCGCTCGATGAGGGTCCGGATGGCTTCGGTCAACTCCGCCAACGCGGGATCGCCATCGGAAGGACCGGAAATGGGGCCACCCAGACCATCCAAGGAACTGCCGTCCACGGCGCCCCCCCCAAAATCAGGCAGGGGGTCGGTCTGCAATGGGTCCCGGCCGCCCCTGAGGCCTTCCCAATCGCTGGACAGTCCATCCCGGGCCTGGACGCCCTCGGCCAGGTTGCGGTCTGCAAAGACCCCCACATCGATGGCGATGAGCAACATGGCGTCGCGGATGCGCGACTCGATCTGGTAATACTGCCAATCGGCCGCGGCCCACCCCCTCGGCGCCGGGGGCACGCGCCATCCGTCCAGCTCGGACAGGGCCGCTTCCACCCTGGGGCGGAATTTGCGGAATTGCCCCATGGCGTCCTCGAAGTAATAGGGCACGGAAGCCCGCACCACATCGCGCATGGACTTCAACAACCGAGATGGAGACGTCACCAACCGGACCGTTCCCCCTTCGATGCGAACATCGCTTTGCAAGCGGGCCTCAAGCAGCTCGACCACGATCTCCTCGTATTGGCGAGTGGTCTCCGAAGGCTCAGATTGGGCAACNAGCGCGCTTGCGGCGCCCAAAAGGAGCACCACCATCAAACCAACCTTCAAATGGTCAGACGAATGGCGCGGCATGGTGGTCGCGAATTTAACTCATTATGGCCGCGATAACCGCGCCGTTCACGAATCCGAAAATCCCTGAGCAGCCTTCATTTTCCGCGGCCCCGCAAGACAATCCACACCGTGTAAGCGAGGATCTTGAAGTCGAGGCTGAGCGACATGTTCTCGATGTAGATCAAATCGAACCGCAAGCGCTGCACCATCTGATCCACATTCTCAGCGTAGCCATACTTCACCTGGCCCCAGGACGTGATGCCGGGCCGCACCTTTTGGAGGTGCTGGTAATGCGGCGCCCGCGCCGAGATCAAATCGATGTAATGCTGGCGCTCGGGACGGGGCCCCACGAGGGACATTTCCCCAACCAGGACATTGTAGAACTGAGGCAATTCGTCGAGCCTCGACTTGCGCAGAAAGCGACCGAATGGGGTGATGCGGGGATCGTTATCGCTGGACAATTGAGGGCCATGCCGCTCGGCATCGATGTACATCGAGCGGAACTTATGGATGGTGAACGGCACGCCCCAGCGNCCCACGCGCTCCTGGTGGAAGAATACAGGCCCTTTCGAGCCCAGCTTGACCAGCACCCCGATGGTGAACAAGATGGGGGTCAGTACCATGAGGGCCAATACGCTCGCCACCACATCGATGCCCCGCNTCACGGCCACCTGCCAAGCGGGCATGATGTCGCGCCGAATCGCAATGAGCGGGGCGCCAAACAAGCTCTGCATCCTGACCGACCCCGACAGGATGTCATAGATATCAGGTACGATCTTGACCCCGATCGGCAAGCCCTCAAGCTGATTCAGAATGGCCTCCAACTCCCCGTGGTCGGCACTGTTGACGGCGAGGATGACTTCCTCCACCCCGTGCTCGGAAATCAGCACGGGAAGGTCATGGGCCGACCCCAGACAGGGGATGCCCTCCAAGGTGCGGTCCGCTTCCTCTCCTACCCGCACGAGACCGATGAACCGGAACCCCGGGTTGCGCCGCAAAGCCTGGATTTCGCGGACCATCGACTCCGCCCTTTCGTTGCTCCCCACAATGAGGGTATTGAACGCCAACTCCCCCTTGTGCACCCGCTTGACTGTCCGGGTTGTCAAAGGCAAGCGCAGAGTAAGTACGGCGGTAATCTGGGCTCCGAGAAGGACCAATAGACTCTGGTAATACTGGGTGTAGGTGCTGATCTGGTCGTCCAGGATCAGGACGAAGAATAAGGNCAACGTGCCCAGCAACGTGGTCCACAAAACCTGCCCGATTTCCTGCGACCGGTGACGGCGGAAAGGCTCGGTGTGCATCCCGGCCAAACCGTAGAGCCCGATCCAGAACATCGGCACGAAGAAGAGTCCGAAAATGAAGTTGCCATCCTGGGTCAGCTGCGCTGGAAGCCAATCTTCCAGGAAAGCCGGCGCCCCTTCCACCACCCGCTTCCGAAAGAGGTACAGCGTGGTCCACGCCACCCCGGAAGCGACCATGTCCGCGAGGACATACCGCATGGAGGCCCAGCGCCGGTCCGTCGCCGTGATCGGCTTGGCAAAGGAGGCGTGGGCAGCGGTGTCGGGGACCATGTTCAATAGGTGAGGATGCGCAAGTTGTCCAATCCCACCGAACCCTGCGTGCGTCCCGCTTCGAGGATGCACTCCACATACACCTCGAAATGGTCGGCCACCCCTTGTGCGGTCACGAGCGGTGCGATGTCGATATAAATCTTGTTCCACTCTGGCGTGCTCCCTTCCTCGGTGGACGTGAGCACCATGGCGGGATGCTGGATCTCCTGTCCACCAATGAAGCCGTACAGACCGACGACAAACGCCTGGTCACAACGGTAGTCCATCTCGAGGAATGCCGGAGCGCCATTGGTCAGGTCATACTCCTGCTCCACGGTCCGAACACGGACCAGCGGTTCGTCTCCATTGACCACCAACCGGCCACTCTCCTCCCCTTCGAACACCTGGCCCCCGGTATCGGTCCGAATCAGGCCGACGCCCCCCACCATGGACCCGAAGACGTTGGACGTCTCGAAGTCCTCAATCGGCAGGTAGCGGACGTTGTCCACCAAGCCCACCTCCGGGAGCAGGGTGTCGCGCATGCCCGGCGCCAGGTCGGGGATCACGTCCACGGTGGTGTAGAAGGGGTACGGCGCACGGCGGTCACTGAGTCCATTCTCTCGAATGCCGGGCAACAGTGTCACCTCCCCGCTTTGTAGGTCTTCGCCAATGAGGGGCACCACAGCAGGCAACGGGAACACCCCGACCACATCCGTCGAACTGTAGACCCAGAGATCGGTAATGTTGGTCGAAGCCGTTCCTTGGAGCTCACCCGGGCTGAATTGGAACTCGGGAACGACCAAGTAGATGGGCAGATCCTGATCCGTCGCAATGAGGGAACAGCCCCACAGACCGGCCGCCACGAATCCAATCCGGAGGGAGGTCAACAGGTGGGAAGTGGCGCGATGTCCAATCATGGTTGAGGTCGGTGAAGGCGGCCCGGGCCTTGGGCTCCGGGTGCAATCTCCATCGAAACGCGCCGCAGGCCCTTCGGTGTATGCAACCGGACCTCCAGTTTTCCACAGGCACCGATGTGAATGGATCAACGCAGAATCTGGATGTGCCCTGTCACACGCTCGACCGTCCTGACCCGGAAGGTGGGGTCGCGGAAAGTCAGCAGGAAAGTGTAGAGGCCATCCCCCACGAAGTAGAGCTTCTCCTCCAATGGACGGCCGTCCTCTCGGTATCCGCCCGTCCAGTATTCCTCCGGATTGTCCGTGGTCCAGACCAGTCCTCCCCAGCGGTTGTAGATCTGAAGGGTGTATTCCTCCACCTCGCAATCGAAACTCGGCCTCCACCCGTCGTTGATCAAGTCGCCGTCCGGCGTGAAGGCACTGGGCGCAAATACCGTGCATCCGCATGGAATTTCCACGAGGGTGGTCTCATCGGTGACCGTGCCGCAGTCCGTCGAGTAGTTGGCGACATATGTGCCCGCCTGATTCAGCTGACGGCTGTTGCCTTGGAAGCCGTCGGACCACAGTACGGGACCGGGAACAGTGAGATGGAGGGTGACAACCTGTTCAATGCAGAATTCCACCACCTCGGGCATGGCCAAATCGGGCAAAGCGCCTGAAGGCACAATCAACTGCGCCACGACCGGACACCCATTGCCTTCCACCTCTGCTTGGACCAGGTAATTCCCGGGCTCAGAAATGGTCACACCGCCGGCGGTTTCTGACGTCCCATTTACCGTCCATGACGTCCACCCGTCGGGGAAAGGGACAAACGTGAATTCGCCGGGACAAAGGGGGAGCACATCGAAAGAGGGCGCGGAGGCTGTCCATGATTCAATCCAGGTGCTGTCTGAACCGGCACACCCCGGCAGGGGCTCCACCATGACCGCTTGCCACCCCTCGGTGCTGCCTTGCCATGACCAACCCGAACTGCCATCCGACCACATGGGATTCGGGACAGCAGGATCCGGGCTCAGAGACAGGTTGGCCACTTCGCCCGGACAAAGCCAAACCGAATCTGGCAGGTCTGGTGCGGGAATGGGCACCACCACAACTTGTGTCTGCAATGCTGTGGTGCCCCCGCAGATGTCCGAGACCGTGGCCACGAATGACTGATCCGTGGCCAAGGTCAATTCGGGCTGGACCTCCAATGGGTCGGAAAGCATGTCCGCCGGCGTCCACTGAACCGTGGAGGTGGGGTCTAGGGTCAAGTCGAGGACCAGAATATCCCCCTCACATCCCACGAATGCGGGGTCTAGCTGGGCGGTCTGCACCACCACTTCACCGATGCTGAAGGACGTATCCATCGGGCAACCGGTCGCGGAATCGACATAAGCGA
>NYTZ01000095.1 GCA_002683735.1 Flavobacteriales bacterium | reverse complement strand
GCAAGCTTACACGAATCGTCGAAGGCAAGTTTCCCCTTCTTTTTCGCTTCCCAACCATCCAACGGTTCACCGCGCTGAAGTGTCCACACCCCAGAAAACCGCGGTGCGCGCTGAGCGGACTCGGGTGCGGTGCCTGCAGCACCAAGTGTTCCGGGTGAAGTCGGCCAACCCCGGATGCGTGACGTCGGGCGTGCCGCCCCCACAACAAAAAGGCCACAGGTCGGTGCATGAGGGTGCCCAAAACGGCTTCGGTCAAGGACTGCCATCCAAAGGCCGAATGGCTGCCCGGGGCGCCGGGTGCCACCGTCAGTACGTCGTTGAGCAGCAGCACGCCTTGTTTTGCCCAGCCTTCGAGGTTTCCGGAGCCAGGCGGCGTCCCCCCCACATCTGCGGCGATCTCTCTGTAGATGTTACGCAGCGAAGGTGGCAAGGGCCAGCCATCCGGGACGGAAAAAGAAAGCCCTTGCGCTTGGCCCACCCCGTGGTAGGGGTCCTGACCCAAGATGACCACGCGCACGTTCTCCGGTCGACCCACTGCTTCCAGTGCCCGGAACCAAAAGGAGGGCCCCGGAAGGCAGGTCCCGGACCGGACGGCGTCGTCAAGTTGCTCTTGAAGGCCTATGGGGATGGCCTGCTCCAAATCTTGCCATCCCGGCATCCCTGACAAGAGGGCGCGCAGATCCGACGGAGGTAAAGCTTTCAACGACATGTGTGAAACCTTCGAAAATAGGGGCCCGCGCCAATTGTCCTTGGCCATTCCTGTGGGTACTTTTGCCGCCTCCCGATGAAGATGGAAGCCGTCAAAGACAAGCTGATTTCGACCGAAGGCAAGCAGCTGTATGGCTACCAGGCCAAGGCAATCAAGGCCATCCTCGACCGCATGAGGAAGTTCCCCGAGAACTATAACGTCCTCTACCAACTTCCCACTGGTGGCGGCAAAACCGTCATTTTCAGTGAGCTCGCCAAGCGCTTTATCCTCGAGATGGGCAAGAAGGTCCTGATTCTGACCCACCGCATCGAATTGCTGGGCCAGACGAGCCGCATGCTGTCGGATATCGGCGTCGACAACAAAATCATCGACTCAAAGGTGAAAGTCCTCGAAGAGGATAAGGAACACTGGTGTTTCGTGGCCATGGTGGAGACCCTGAACAACCGCCTCAACGACGAGCACATCACATTTGACAACCTGGGCCTGGTGGTCATTGACGAAGCACACTACAACAGCTTCCGCAAACTCTTCAAGCATTTCGACGAGCAGATTTTGCTCGGCGTCACGGCAACCCCGTTGTCGAGCAACATCAAGCTCCCACTGAAGGACAACTACCAGGAACTCATCGTGGGGGAAAGCATCTCCAAACTGGTCGATGAGGGGTACCTCGCCAAAGCGAAGACCTACAGTTACGACGTCAACCTCAAGTCACTGAAAGTGGGCATCAATGGAGACTACACGGTCTCCAGCTCGGAGCGACTTTACGGCAACTACTTCATGCAGGAGAAGTTGCTCTACGCCTATGAGGAGAAAGCCAAAGGGACCAAGACCCTCATCTTTAACAACGGCATCCACACTTCGTTGATGGTGGCCCAGCTGTTTGAGGAAGAAGGCTACGAAATCCGTCACCTGGACAACACCCACACAGAGAAGGAGCGTCAGGAAATACTCACGTGGTTCCACGAGAAGCCGGACGCCATCCTCACGTCGGTGAGCATCCTGACAACGGGATTCGACGAACCGTCCGTCGAGACCATCATCCTGAACCGCGCCACGAAATCGCTCACCCTCTACCATCAGATGATTGGACGAGGATCCCGCGTATTTGGCAAGAAAAAGGATTTCACGGTCATCGACCTCGGCAACAACGCCCGGCGTTTCGGATTGTGGGATGCACACGTCAATTGGCAAGACATCTTTCGCGCACCGAACGCCTACCTCGAAGGCCTTTACACAGACGAAGAGATCGAGGATACCTTCGTTTACGAAATGCCGGAGCGCCTCCAAAAGCTCTTCAAGCTTGAAGGCAAGGAGCCCTTCATGATGAAAGACACTTACGTGGAGGTCACCCGCAAGGGCCAGCGCCCCAAGGCCGCCATTGATGTCAGCCTCGCCAATCATGTCGACATGATTGCCAAGGTCGCCGAGGACGAATTCCACGCCATCGAGCTCATTGGTGAACTTGACGGGGACATCGAGCAGCGCATTCGGGACTACACCAAATGCATTGCAAAGACCACGGACAACTACCGTCAGTGGCTCATTGAGGAGTACTGCCGCAAGTTGCGCATGGAACTGCGCCAAGCGTTCGACTGAACGGTTGAGCTTGATGTAGCGGTCCTGGGCGGCCCCGTACTCATCATCCACGCTGACAAATCCACGGCCCAAAGATTGGGCTGTTCCCTTGGCGACCAGTTCATTGAGGAGCATGTCCCTCCCGATCTATCCCCTGGATTCCATGCTGCTTCTGCTGCAAGCCGTGGGCGTAGTGTCCGTTGGCTTCGGCCTGTTGCGCTTGACCCCGCAGGAGCGCACAACCGCACAGCAATGCCGGCAGGTGTTGGTCAGACGTCCCCACCCCGCTTGGGGTTGTGCATTGGCGTTCATCCTTGACGCGACATGGTTGTGGATGGCGCAATCCGGCCTGCTTCTTCTGGCCACAGGAATCATCTTGGCCAGCGCATGGACTTCGGACAAGGCAGTGTCCCGACACTTGGACTGGGAGCAACGGCGGCGGGCTCTGGAAGCGGGTCAGTGGAAGGCGCGCATTCCTGCAGAGCAGATGCAAATCCGCCGCGCTCATTGGCAAAGGGATGAATTGGCCCAGGTCGAGGCCCAAACCTTGCGACACTTGATGGACCCGCATTTCCTGTTCAACGCTTTGAATGGGGTCATGCAGCGATTTCTCCAAGATGACCCCACCGCCGCACAACGACACCTGTCGGCCTTCCGAAGGCTTTTAGTCCAACAAAACCAAGCCACACAGGATGGCTGGTGGACCGTTGAAGAGGAATGGGACGTCCTGAGAGATTACGTGGCACTGGAGTTGGATCGAATCGCGGCGACCATCGACGTAACGCTCTCTACCCTCGATCCATGCCTGTCGAAGGCACAAATCCCAGCATGGATGGCCCAGCCTCTGGTCGAAAATGCGCTCTGGCATGGCTTGTTGGGCGATGAGAGCGAATGTGGATGGGACCGTAAACTGTCCATTGAAGCCGTCCCCATCGCGCCAGACCGCATCAAGATCGAGGTCCGAAATTCCCGCGACCCAAACGCCGCTTCACCCACCGCTGTCCCGCACATGCCGACATCGCCTCGGCGGCGACACGCGAGCGACCTAATTCGGCATAGGCTGCGGCTTTTGGGGCATGAATACCATGGACAGCTCTCCCTCACGCACACTGACATGGAGACGGTGGCGACCTTGCTGCTGCCCGTTCGTGAAACGCTGTGGAGAACGCCCGGGGTGAATCCACTGTCCTGAGCCGCATGGCTCTATTTTGGTCATCACACTTGCTGAATCATGAAACTCCAAACGGAGAACATCTACCAGGTCATCGAGCTCGCCGCCACCCCGGCCAAGGTCTTTGAGACCCTTCTCGATCAGGACGCACATGAAGCCTTTACGGGCAAAGAAGCCCTCATCCAGCCCCACGATGGAGGTGCTTTTTCACTGTGCAACCAAAACCAAAGCGGATACTTCCTGCACATCATCCAAAACAAGCGTCTCGTGATGTCTTGGACCCATAAGAAACTGCCTGCGGGTCACTACACCACGGTGGACATGCGCTTGTCCAAAAGTGAATCTGGGGGCACCCGCCTGATCCTGAATCACCTCGGCGTTCCAGCTGGAGACGACGGTTGGGTGACCGAAGCTTGGACCAAGTCATATTGGACTCCGCTCGCGCAGCACCTCGAGGCCGTTGCAGTGGTTGCCTGATTAGGCCATCGGCCAACGCGGCAGAGGACCATCGCCCAACGCACCAGGTTCGCCCTTCATCGCCATGAATTGCCCGGTCATGGCAATCATGGCTCCATTGTCCGTGCAGTAACGGAATGGGGGAATGTGCACGTCCCAACCCCGGCGATCGCCGAGTTCAGTCACGGCTTTTCGCAGCCCCGAATTGGCACTGACACCGCCTTGGATGGCGATCGCCTTTCGGCCGAATTGGTCTGCAGCCTGCTCCAATTTGTCGACGAGCAGGCCCACGATCGCGGATTGAAGAGACGCACAGACATCGGCCTTCCACCCCTCTCGTTCCATGCCGATGCGCCCTTCCTTCTCGAGGTTGCGCAACACCGACGTCTTCAAGCCGCTGAAGCTGAAATCCAAGCCCGCCACACGTGGCGTGGCGAATTGGAAAGCCGCAGAATTCCCCTCCTTGGCCAAGCGGTCCACGACTGGGCCTCCTGGATACGGGAGGCCAATCATCTTCGCGACTTTGTCAAAGGCTTCCCCTGCCGCATCGTCCAAAGTGGTGCCCACAATGTCCAATGACCAGGGATCCGCCACATCCACCAACTGGGTGTGCCCTCCAGATACCGTGAGGGCCATCATGGGCTGTCGCGGGGGGTGAGCATCAGCCATCCAATGGGCCAAAACATGCGCCCGCATGTGGTGCACGGGCCACATGGGGATGTCCAACGACCAAGCCAGACTGCGGGCAAAAGCACTGCCCACCAGCAGCGATCCGTTGAGACCGGGCCCCCGGGTGTACGCCACGCCATCCAGTTCTGAGAGGCCTACCCCGGCCTGTTCCATTGCAGTTTCGAAGACCGGCAGGATGTGACGTTGGTGCGCCCGGGAAGCGAATTCCGGCACCACCCCGCCGTACTTGGCATGGATGTGCTGTGCAGCGGTGAACTGCGACAAGAGGACGTTGCCCCGGAGCACGGCAATGCTGGTGTCGTCACAGGAGCTTTCAATGCCGAGCATCAGCCGCTCGTCCACCACGACTACGCTGGGTTTCGATTGTTCAGATATCGCTTGCACGCTTGGCATCGTTTCTGTTGCGAATTTCGCAGGACCGCCATGAATGACCACACCCCTGAAGCGCAATCTGTGCCCCCGACTTTCGGGAGAAGGCATCGGGCCTTGTGGTGGACGGTCGGGCTCACCATGCCGTTCCTTGCAGGGCTCGCCCTGATCGCGACACCTGACGGGCAAAGGACAGCCACAGCATGGGCGCTGCAGCGCATCCAACACCTGCTGCCCGAATCCGCCAGCCCCACCGAGGTGGACCTCGGGGGTGTCCACATCAGTGCAAGCCCTCTGGGGATTGCATTGTCCGATGTCGTCTGGAAAAAAAGCGGTCCCGATTCGGACACTTTGCTACACCTCGAATCCCTGACGGCACTGCCGCTGGACGCCTCCGGTTTGCATTGGTCCTCCCTCAAAGTGGATGGGCTCCGCGCCCACACGAGCCTTTGGCCTTGGCTGAGCGAAGTCCTGTCGACCAAGGAAACAGCCACATCTGCAAATGCAAGGAGCCTTGACGTGCATGTCAAAAGGCTGGATGTGTCCAATGTCACATGGGCTTCAGGGCCCGATATTATTCCTGATTTTTACATTGAATCAGGACAGCTCAAATCACTATTAATCAAGGATTTAAATGTCGAAACGAGGGGTGCGGGATTCACGGATTTGGACGGTCAGGTAAACCTCTCTGTCCGGCACGCTTTGGGAGCTCAAGCCACGCTCGACTTGGCCTTTGATGCGACAGATACGGTCTTGAACTGGACCATCATCCCACAATTGCATCAGGCGGGCATCCGGGCCGAGACGTGGGCCGATATCCTGCCATGGTGGCCAGATCAAATTCAAGGCGAATGGCACCGACCGTCCTCTGAACTCACCGCTCGTATTTCAGGCGATTGGGGCCATGCTGAAGGCGCTGCCACATTGGACGCGCATCAATGGACCCTGCAACACCTGTCAGTGGCCATGCCCAACTCCCCGGTAGACTGGCACCCCCTGCCCGATGGTCACCTTTTCTGCCGGATGACTGGGCCGATGGGCATTCCTCGTCATGATACCATCCCATTGAGCCTGAACCGAATCACCGGTGAACTCGCTGTGGAGGGTGCGATATCGAGGCGCGGCAACTCCCCCTTGCGCGCCGCTCTTCAGTGGACCCCATCATCCGGGGCCATTGCGCTCGATGCAGCACTGTCCGAAGACGCGTTGAAGGAGACCGCTGGACATGCCGGTCACATCACGGCCTCTGGTCGCCTCGACTGGAATGATTCCAGCCTGCCTTCCTCTCTTAATCTCGACGGAGACTGGGCGCTGAGTAAAGCCACCGGAGCCCTGGCCTTCATTGCCGCAGAAGGCCAATGGAGCCTGTCCACCGCAACCGAAGAAGACGGCATGCGATGTCAGGTCAATCTGGACGGGCGCGCCATGCCGTTGGCGCTCACACCCCGCCTGGAGCTCTACGGCNACGTGCGCCTTCAGGCTATCGCGTCGATTGGAAAACTGCCATCCGATGCAATCTGGACAGGACAACTGGAATTCATCGACACACGGTGGATTCCCAAGGCAGGATTTGGCCAAAACACCACCGCATCNGCCCCGCTGTCCATGAAGCGTTTCTCCATGCATCTTCGCGGCGAAGGCAACATGGCTTCCTGCCACTTGGATGGCGACTTCCTGCGCGGCGTCATCAAGGGGCCACTGGACCGCAATGCATGGGTGGCTCCATTCAAGAACTCCCTCGCCGAGACAGGCTGGGTGCCCGTCACCCCTTCCCCTTCCCTCCTCCCTTGGTCCGTCAATCTAGAAGTCCTACGGGATGACCTTCTGGAGCGTTGGAGTGCAGGCCAACAGTCCATCGGACCTGGAAGCCGAATCTCCGGGGATTGGGATGGACAACGCCTCTTCGCCGAAGTCGAATTGACAGAAGCGCATTTTGGACCATGGCGATCAGGCCGGACCGAATTGCAATTCGGACATTCCGCCGGACCTGCCGAATTGTCCCTTCACATGGAATCGCCCCGTCACAAGGACATCGGCCATTTGACCATGCTGGACTTCCATGTCCATTCCTCTGCCCCCTTCTCCACCTTCGGAGACCTCACGTGGGAAGGACCCGTTTCGGGTGCTGTGGCAGTGCAACACACACTTGAACCTAGCGGTCAACATCGCCTCGAGTGGCTCAATGGAAATGTAGATGTGCTGGGAAGCCCTTGGCGCTTAGACTCCACAATGGCAGCTGCAATGCGCTGGGGCGAGGACTGGACCTCAATGCAGGTGGTGGACTGGACGTGGAAAGGCGACCTCGGAACCTTGACACTGGACCTTCCCGACGACGAGGTTCCCACGGGCATAGCGGTGCGAATGGACGGCTGGCCGCTAGACGCGTGGCGCCAATGGGGCGAACGTGTCACGGGCGCTCATTACCCCACCCTGACCGGAAATCTGAACGGCACTGCCCTGGTGAACCTGAGCCCACTCCAAATCCTCCCCGACTTGCAATGGCAGGACGCGGGCATCGGGAATTATGCCTTCGGTGACCTGTGCGCAAAGGGCGGGTGGACCCCCCAAAGTTGGTGGACCTCGGTCCAGCAATTCGAGCAGCAGCGCCCCACCAGCCGCATTGTAGTGGATGCCCTTGGCAGGCTGGAGGCTGACTTGGAGCGGTGGCCATTGTCGACTCTGGACCCCTTACTGGCCAAGGGAGGGGTGCACGTAGAGGGCACCCTTGACGGCCACCTTGACGTGGACTTCAGTGGAAAACGCCCCCTGCCCCGTGGCCAGCTCACCTTTGCGGCTCCCTTAGTAGAAGTGGAAGCCACTGGCGGACCGTTGGGGGTCGAGGGCGTCCTGTCCTTGACCCCGGACTACATCGGCCTCGACCACGCCACCGTCACGGATGGCCTCGGAGGCATCGCCTACTTGAACCTGAGCGTATTGCACACCGACTTCGCCGAATGGAATTACGATGTCGACCTCGACTTTTCGGAAGGTCCTTTCCGATTGATGGACCTCGGTCCCGCCCCCGACAGGTTGTTCCATGGTGTGGTCAAGGCCACGGGAGGTTTGAACCTCTTTGGAGATGGCCATGGGGTGGTCATTGAATCCGAATTGAAAAGCGAATCNGGAACGGCATTCGTCTTGCCATTGGATGCGCTCGAGGGAGCAGAATTGCCATCGGGTATCCGGTTTGTCGGGGGGCGCTCGGAATCGGCAGCGCCGAAGCAAAGATCTCCTTTTGGGGTGACCTTGAACCTCGAGGTGGACGTGACTCCGGATGCAGACTTGGCCATCGTGCTGGACAGCCAAGCCGGNGAGCGTGTGGACGGACGGGCCAGTGGCCTCCTCGAAATCGGNATGAGTCCGGAGGTCCCATTGTTCATAGAAGGTGGTCTGCAGATTGTGGAAGGTGCTTATCGATTCAGCTTGCGCGACCTGTTCACCCGGCGCATTGCCATTGCCCCCGGGGGACGATTCGATTGGGATGGCGATCCCTATGCAGCCGAGCTCGATCTCACCGCCATTTCACGTCACCGGGCCAACCCCCTTCCGCTGTTGCCGGGACTGGTCAATCCCGGTCAAACCCCGGTAGATGTGGCCATGGGCATTCGGGGTGCCCTCGAAGCCCCCGACTTGCAATTCGCCTTGCGTTTTCCGGAATACGAAGCCTCGGACGCCGCCCTGCTCGCCCAAGTGCAGTCCGCCCTCGCAGCCCCGGAAGAAGTAGAACGACAGGCCTTTGCCCTGNTGGCCACCGGCCAATTCATCCCGGCAGGCGGCGCAGCCAACCTGTTCTCCCAAACCGCCTCCACCCAAGCCTCCGAACTGTTGTCGTCTCGGGTTTCCGAGCTGCTCAGTGGCCTCTCTGAGGACCTCGACATCGGCGTACGATACGTGCCGGCCAACGCCATGAATGCCTCTTCCGGGAGTTTGGGCGGCGGGGACAACCCCGATGTTTTCAGAAGCGAGGACGCCTTTGAATTGGATTTGGGCTTGAATCTGCTCAATGACCGTCTGAACATTGCCGGCACCGTCGGGGCCCAAGGCATGGACGGCCTGTCGCTCGAGGGCTCTGAATTTCGTGGCGGTGTGGATGTACGCTACAAACTCACGCCGGATGGCCGCTGGGAAATCCAAGGATACAGGCTTCCGGAAAGCGAATTGGACGAAGAGCCGAGACAGGGTATAGGAGCGGCTTACCAACTGCGATTCGACCGGCTTCGGGACTTGTTTTCGCGGGGGGCGGACNATTGANGAGACCTGCTCCTGCGTACCTTGCTNGCATGCGTTATTCCCTCTTCATGGCAGCCTTTGCTTGGGCTGCTGGCCTTCACGCTCAGCCGGTGCTCAACAGCAATGACCTGCCCCAAGGGGGCAACACCTATGTGCGGGCCACAGCCATCCCCCCACTCGGTGCGGGCGATCTGGAGACTGGCGGCCCCGGATTGACATGGGACTACAGTGGTCTAGAAGTGGCAACGGAGGCCGAGACGCCCTACTTCCCGATGAGCCAGGCAAGCCTCACCACCCAATTCGTCTTTTCGGGCGCGGACCACTTCACCGCTTTCAACCTGCCAGATTTCGGAGAAGACTTCGCCTTGCCCATCAGCGGAGCCACAGTGTACAANGAGTTTGGCAATGACGCCTATCGCACGGTGGGCATCGGGATCACNACCGACCTGTTCGACCTGCCTATCATCTATGACGACGAGGAGGAAATCCTGCCCTTGCCACTGAACTACGGCGCAACCTTGTCCGGAACCCAAGCTTTTGAAGTGGACATTCCTGGCATCCTGTTCTACGCCACCGAAGGAGAAACGGACATCGAAGTGGACGGTTGGGGCACCTTGTTGTTGCCCGGCGGCAGTTATGAATGCCTTCGGGTCAAGCGCACCTTCGCGTCGGAGGACACCATCGCCTTGGCTGCTGCAGAATTCGGCTTCGCC
Source organism: Flavobacteriales bacterium (assembly GCA_002683735.1). The sequence goes on along the minus strand of NYTZ01000095.1, from coordinate 1,116 downwards.
CTTCCTCGCGAGGGCACCGTATACGAATGGTACGCTGCCGGGGAAGGCATGCCGGTTCTGAGCATCCAAGTCCTGCTCGACATCCCTGCCAATTGGCAGTTCAAGCCAGCCCCTTCTGCCGTGGGCGAGACCGCCGGCTTGGCTCTCACCGCCTTCCCCAGCCTGCTCGAAGCCGGCGAATTCGTTCGGGTGGACGCCCCAGCGGGACAGCGCTGGACCGCCATGGACTTGACCGGACGTCTCTGGTTTGATGGCTTGCCCGAAACAGACGCTTCAGGCATCCGATTCAACACTGAGGGCTGGCCGTCAGGAACGGTGGTCCTCGTGAATCAAGAGAACGGGCAACACGGACGGGTGGTCATCCGCTGACCTCCACCCCCATTTCGAGGGAAGCTTCGGTGCGTTCTGCCGTTCGCGGTGTGAACGTTCCGGCGCGATCCTGCAGCCACGCTTTGGCGACCCGCCGGTTTCGGAACACCCGGACATTGGGACGCAATCGGCTGATCATCTGGTAGAGGCGGTCCCGCCACACGAGCAGGTGTGCAGGCACCACAATCGCGCGGTGGTGCACCCCGGAAAGCGAAGACGCCTGTGCCATCCAAGTCAGGGCGGCACGGTCCAACAACAGATGGGCGCGTGGAATCACGATGAGCTCCGCCACTTCACGGTCTCCGAGCAGCTCCAGGCGCTGCGCCGAAACGCGCTGCATCAGGGGCAAATCCACGATCAAGTCCTCCGCCAACTCAACAGTCAGCAGGCCTTCCGAGAAATGGAAGGTGCCGTATGGAGCCTGATAGGTGAAGGCATGGGACATGAGAGCAAGTTGCTCCCGAATGCCGCCGGTTTACCCAGGAGGCGCAGCCAGCTATCCACAACGAAAGTCGGGTTTGTCCACGGGGGACCGAAGTCCGGCCTGTTCAGGGGCAGGCATATTCGGCCAAGTCGCCTTCCGTCTCGGGCGGCAGGCAGAATTGCAGCACCGCCGTATGCTCCCCTTCGACCAGTTCCTGAACGGAGGGCTTGGAGATGCCGAGACCGTTGACCCGCTGCTGGGTGCGGCTCGCGAAAAGGCCAAGGCCGCCTGCAATATTGGTGTAGACGGGGCGCTCCTGGATG
>NYTZ01000094.1 GCA_002683735.1 Flavobacteriales bacterium | reverse complement strand
GCACCATAGTGTGGAGCCAAACACCGCGCGGGGGTGCGGCTCACAACTCTCTGCGCGCGGCTCTGCCGGCCATGTGTCTGATAGAAGTTGCTTCGAGTGTTTGCGTGCGCTCGTGCGCACGCACATGTGCACCTTCATTTTCCGAAAATGTGCAGTTGCCGTCGCAATCGAAGTTGGCTGCGGCATATGTGCAAGTCCCATCGTCGCTGGTCGCATCGATGTCATAGTTGCAAGCCGCCTGGTCGGTACATCCGTCCACCCCGCAAGAGATTTGAGCAAAGCCAAAGGAGCTCTCGATGAGCTGGGACTGATCGCCCTCCGGGAAAATCTGAATAAAGAATTGACCGCTGATTTCACCGGCTGTGGTCAACTGGGCGATGAGCACTTTCTGATCGTCACCGGAAACGCCATTGACGCTGCTGTTCAGAATGTACCAACCTCCTCCGATCGGTGAGCTGATGTCCAAATTGCTTCCTGCACCAAACGCCACCTCCCAGGAAGACACGTTCGGGTCGACAAGCACAGAAACCTCGGTTTGACCTGCAGCCAAATCAGGTTGCTGCTCGATGCCGATGGTCACCCAACTGTCATATTGGGAGCTTTCGAACCCAGGAACCGAAAAGAACAGCGGGTTGATTGAAGCTGGCGTCGTGCCGCCCAAGTCGTCCTGATAGAAGGAGGAGGTGGAATTGATGAACAACGGTGTATCAGAATCGCCAATGACCGCCGACACAAAGTCAGTGGTGTTGGGCGTCGTGACATACACACGATAAGTGGTCATTCCGCTCACGCCATCCGTGGCGAAGGTCTCCACGGAAAGGCCGAAGCCTCCGGCGTCTCCAGTGTATTGGAAACAGGAGTTCTGAGCGGTTGCTGAGCCGAAAAAGGCCATCAGCAAACAAGCGAGGGAGTACAGTTGAAAGCGCATGTTCATGCAGTTAAGCTCCCCTAAGATACAAATTCGTCTCGTCAATACACAAATTCAACCCATTATTTAAGCTTTTCGTCGACTATATAGGGGGTTTCGACCTGTGTGATTCAGCGTTGAATCCGGCGGCTACCTTTGCCGTCCCCATGTTCGAGAACCTCAGCGACCGTTTCGATAAAGCGTTCCAGCGCATCAAAGGCGAGGCCACCATCACGGAGGCCAACATCGCCGAAACCACCAAGGAGATCCGGCGTGCCCTAGTGGAGGCCGATGTGAACTACAGTGTCGCAAAGCGCTTTGCCAACCGCGTTAAGGAAAAGGCCCTCGGACAGGAGGTGCTCAGCTCCGTGAAACCAGGTCAGCTGTTGGTCAAAATCACACAGGAAGAGCTCGCCGACTTCATGGGGGGGCAGCACGCTGGCCTCAACCTCAAGGGCAAACCATCAGTAGTGTTGATGAGCGGTTTGCAGGGTTCCGGAAAGACTACGCATACAGCTAAACTGGCCCTTCATTTGCGCACCAAGCACGGCAAGCGTCCGTTGCTCGTCGCCTGTGACGTTTATCGCCCGGCGGCCATCGACCAGCTCGAAGTGATGGCGAAGCGCGTCGGTGCCGAGGCCTTCACCCTGCGCGACGAGAAAGACCCGGTGGCCATCGCGGAGGCCGCATTGCGTCATGCGCGCAGCCACGGAAACGACGTGGTCATTGTGGATACAGCGGGGCGCTTGGCGGTCGATGCCGATATGATGGATGAGATCGACCAGATCCAACAGGCCATTCAACCCAGCGAGACCTTATTCGTCGTGGACGCCATGACCGGTCAGGATGCCGTTCGGACCGCACAAGCCTTCCACGACCGCATCGCCTTTGACGGGGTCATCCTCACCAAGATGGACGGCGATACCCGAGGTGGTGCGGCGTTGAGCATCCGTGAAGAAACCGGAAAGCCCATCAAGTTCGTGGGCACCGGAGAAAAGCCAGAAGCACTGGAGCCTTTCCACCCCGACCGGATGGCCCAGCGCATTCTTGGCATGGGCGACGTGATCACCCTTGTCGAAAAGGCCCAGGAACAATTCGACGAAAAGCAGGCCCAGAAGCTCCAAAAGAAGATCCGCAAGAACAGCTTTGACTTCGAAGATTTCCTTGAGCAAGTGCAGCAGATCAAGAAGATGGGCAACGTCAAGGACCTGCTCGCCATGGTTCCGGGCATGGGCAAGGCACTGCGCGGTGTGGACCTCGACGACGATGCCTTCAAGCACATTGAAGCCATCATCCAATCCATGACCCCGGATGAGCGGCAAAACCCCGACAAGCTCAACGGCAGCCGCAAGACCCGAATCGCCCGAGGAAGCGGGACCACCGTCCAAGAGGTCAACCAACTCATCAAGCAGTTTGGAGAGATGAAGAAGATGATGAAAATGATGAGCGGAGGTGGCAAACGACGCGGTCTGGGCGGTATGATGGGCCGAGGTGCCATGCCCGGAGGAATGCGCATGCCCCGTTGAACCCCATGGACATGAACACCCCCCAGATTCTGGACGGCAAAGGCCTGTCCGAACGCATCAAGGCGGAGATTGCGGAAGATGTCGCCCAATACGTCTCCTCGGGCCACCGAGCTCCCCACCTCGCTGCCGTCTTGGTGGGTCAAGACGGGGCCAGCCGCACCTATGTCGATCACAAAGTGCGCAGCTGTGCCCGGGTCGGCTTCGAAAGCACCCTTATCCAGCGCCCGGCAGACATCACCCAGGACGAACTGTTGGACATCGTCCATGGGCTGAATGAGGACAAGGCCATCGACGGCTTCATTGTTCAGCTTCCCCTCCCCGACCACATTGACGCCCAAGCCATCATCGAGGCGGTCGACCCCGCCAAGGACGTCGATGGCTTCCACCCGGTCAACATGGGCAACCTCGCATTNGGCCTGCCGGGTTTCGTGCCCGCCACACCCGCTGGCATCATGACTTTGCTCGACCGCTCCGGCATCGAAACGGAGGGCAAGCACGCAGTGGTCATCGGACGGTCCAGCATCGTGGGCACCCCGATGTCCTTGCTGCTCAGCCGCGGCGCTTCACCCGGAAACTGNACTGTGACCTTGTGTCACAGCCGGACCAAGGACCTTGCAGGACATTGCTTGGAGGCCGACATCCTTGTGGCAGCTGTGGGCCGGCCCGAAATGGTCAAGGCCGACATGGTCAAGGACGGTGCAGTGGTCATTGACGTGGGCATCACCCGGGTGGAAGACCCCACGGCGAAACGGGGATACCGNCTGAAGGGAGATGTAGACTATTCAGACGTCGCACCAAAGTGCAGCTGGATCACGCCCGTTCCGGGCGGTGTCGGTCCGATGACCATCGTGAGCCTTCTGCGCAATACGCTGACGGCCGCCAAAGCCAATATCGAAGCCTAATCATGGACGCAGAGGCCATCACCCCGACTGACCGGGATTGGATGGCCCATGCCTTTCAATTGGCTGGTCGTGGCACCATCGGCACGGCCCCCAACCCGCGCGTTGGCTGTGTGGTCGTGCACAATGGGAGCCTGCTTTCTGAAGGGTGGCATACCCAAGTTGGCGGTCCCCACGCCGAGGCCGCCGCGCTGCAGGCGTTGCCACCAGGCGTGGATGCCCGGGGAGCAACGGCATACGTCACCCTGGAACCCTGCAGCCACCACGGACGGACACCCCCTTGCTCTGACGCCCTGATCGCCGCAGGTGTGGACCGATGCGTAGTGGCCATGCAGGACCCCAACCCGCAAGTGGCCGGTCGGGGGCTGCAGCGCATGCGCGATGCCGGCATTGCCGTGGCGGTTTTCGACTCTTGTGCGGAGGGCCGCTGGCTGAACCGGCGCTTCCTCAGCGCCATGGAACGTGGCCGGCCTTGGGTGGTTCTGAAGTGCGCCGTCAGTGCCGATGGATTCATGGACCCTCCCCGCACTTCGGGTCAACGCGGAAGCTTGCCCATCACCGCACCTGCCCTTCGGAAGCTCACCCATTTCTGGCGCGCAGAAGAAGGGGCCATCCTCGTAGGGGCTGGCACCGTGGTCACCGATGATCCCGCCCTCGATGTGCGGGAAGCAGTCGGGCCCACCCCGTTGCCCGTGGTCCTCGATCCCCGCGGACGCACCGCCCCGGATGCCAAAGTGTACGCGTCCGATGCTGGAAGCTTGGTCTTGGGAGGTCCCAAGGGTCTTCGCAGTCCTGCGCAACAGGTGATGATCCCAGAAAACACGTCTGCCATCACCGCAGCCATGCAGGCTCTGCANGCGCGGGACATCCGATCCGTTCTGGTGGAAGGAGGAAGAGAGACCCTCCAACGGTTCATGGAAGCAGGCCTGTGGGATGAAATTCGCGTGGCCACCTCTAACCGGCTCACCGGAGGCGGCCTTCCCGCACCCGTTTGGCCGGGACCAGAAGAAGCCCTGCTCCGCGGGGCGCACCCCTTCGGTGCCGATCATGTCCGTTACTGGGTGAACCGAAGCAGCGCGGACTGGATTGGAACGTCTCCCGCGCCCACCCTTCAGCTGCCGTTGCCATGATCGCCCTCGGACTCAGCATCGTCGTTTCTACCCTGTTGTTTAGCTGTTTCCGGCTGTTCCCGAAATACAATGTCCGCCTCGAGGAGGCCGTGGTCATCAACTACATCGTGGCCGGCTCCATTGCCATTGCTGCAGCTGGTCCCGCCCATGCCTGGGGACGCATCGAGGCCCCGAGCACCCTCGCCGGTGCAGTCATGGGACTGTCCTTCCTCTACATGTTCAAGAAGATTGGGCAATGCACCCAACAGCTCGGCCTCGGCGTGGTGGCCATCGCGACCAAAATGTCGATGGTCCTTCCGATGACCGTGTTCATCCTTCTGGACCCTTCCGACCCCTTTACTTGGTCCACAGGCATTGCGGTGCTGCTCGCCTTTCCTGCCGTTTGGCTCGCCAGCAGCCCGAGTCGGTCTGCCGATGATTCGGTCATCGGAGCACAAGACGACCGCCCGGATGTGGCCTGGACCCTCCCGGCCATCGTGTTCCTCGGGTCGGGCCTCATCGATCTGGGATTCGGCTGGTTTTCCTCGGAAGTCCACATGTCCAGCGATGCCGACCGGCTCACCTTTGCCGCCGTCCCCTTCACTGTAGCTGCGGCCATCGGCCTGATCCGTTGGGTGTTGGTTCCCGGTATCACCCCGCACCTCAACAGGGAAACGGTGGTGGGCGGCATTGTCCTCGGCGTGGTCAATGTTGGCGCTTTGTTCTTTTTGCTCGCGGCCTACCAAAGCATGCCCTTCCCCCGCTCGACCATTGTTCCGTCGAACAACCTCGGAATCGTACTCGCAACCTCCCTCACCGGCATTGCCTTTTTCCGCGAACGCCCAGACGTTCGCAACATTCTCGGTTGGGCTTTTGCCACCACGGCCCTCGTCCTCCTCCTCCTGCCGGGTTGAGAATTGTGTCGTTGATTGCCTGCGTGAAAGCGCCGTTCCCCCTCGCAACCATCTGGGCTGCCTCCTCCATTGTCTATCTGTCCGCCTGCATCGTGGAACGGGAGCCGGAGTTCGTCACCCCTTCGTTATCCCCATCGCCTGCAACAGTCGACACGACCTCTCCTCCCCTCGGCGAAGCACCCGACAGTGTCCGCTACCTCGCATTGGGCGACAGCTACACCATCGGTGAAGGCGTGCCCGATGTGGGAGACTGGCCGAATCAACTTTTGGACTCCCTTGCGCTAAGATTGCCAGAGACCCACTTCGAGCCTGCACACATCATCGCCACCACCGGGTGGACGACCACCAATTTGAGCAACGCCATGGATGCCCAACAAGTGGACACGGCCACCTATGACCTGATCTCCCTGCTGATTGGCGTCAACAACCAATACCAGGGCCTGCCACTCGAGGCCTACGAAATGGAATTCTCCCAGCTGCTTCAGCGGGCAGTCAACCTCACGGGTGGCGACCCGAGCAAGGTTTTCGTCGTGAGCATCCCCGACTACGGCTACACACCTTTTGGTCAGGCCAACCAAGTCAGCATCAGCCAGGATCTCGCCCTCTTCAACGCCGCGTGTTCAACGATCACGGCAGCGTCATCTGCGCCGCTGAAGTCACCAGCCGGCTGGTGGCGGGCGTTGCCCATTCATACGAAAGTTCGGCCAGCTACCAGCCATTGGGCGAACCGGGCATTTCTCCCGACATTGGCGGCTGCGTCAACATGCTCACGCCAAACCGGATGCAGGCCGAAGGCACTGTCGCTTCGGCCGGATCGTTGTGCCTGGTCGAGGTCGAGAAGTGGGATGCGGACGCCCTGCAGGAGGCGGCGGAATGAGCCAGTGGCAATTGATCTTCGATGCCGCGCGCTGCAATTCGTGCAACAATTGCGTGCTGGCGACCAAAGACGAATACCTGTTCAACCGGCACGAGGGATACTCAGCGCCGGCACCGCAACACGGCGACCTGTGGTTCAGCCTGAAACGTCACGAACGCGGCGCTGCACCGATGATCGATGTGACGCACTATCCCGATACCTGCTTCCAGTGCGCTGATGCGCCGTGCATCATCGAAGCCACGCGCGATGCGATTTCGCAGCGGGCCGACGGCGTGGTCATCATCGATCCGGTAAAGGCGCAAGGCCGACCGGAACTGGTGGAGGCATGTCCCTACGGCAAGATCCACTGGAACGAGGAAGAACAGGTCGCGCAGAAGTATTCGCTCGATGCGCACTTGCTCGACGCGGGATGGCCCGAACCTCGTGCGGTCCAGGTCTGCCCGACGCGGGCGCTCTACGCGGTAAAGGCAAGCGACAGCGAAATGGACAGCGTTGCTGCCGATGAAGGACTTTCGCAGCCGCCGGCGGCCAAGGGGGCCCGATCACGGTTGTGGTTCAGAAATGCTGAAGCGCTGACCAGCCAGTTTCTTGGCGGAACCGTAGTCCGCGTTACCGATGGACGCGAGGATTGCGTGGCAGGAGCACGCGTGCGGCTGTCGGCCGCGGCCGGTGCCACTTCATACGATGGCGTCACCGATGCTTTCGGCGACTTCCGCCTCGACGGGATCGCTTCCGATCAGCGCGAAATGACCCTGCAAGTTCTCGACGCCGATGGTGACGTCCGTTTCGAGCAGGTGGTGACGATGTTGCAAAGCCGCTGGGTCGGCGTGATCGAAATCGGTTGAACAGAATATCTGAAGACGAGGGAACATGCGATGACGGTGATTGAAGAGCGGAACCGCGATGAACTGGTCGCCAGCGGCGGCGGCAGTCCGGAAAAGTTCGCCCATATCGTGCTGCGCACCCGGCAATTGCCAGTCATGCGCGATTTTTACCTTACGCTGCTGAACGCCAGGGTGGCGCACGAAGGACAGATGGCGGCATTCCTGCGCTATGACGACGAACACCACCGGGTCGTGATTTTGAACCTGCCACATGTCGATGACGTGCAGCATGGTGCCGCGGGACTGGAACACTTCTCCTTTACCTATCCCACGATGGGCGCCTTGCTGGCCAACTACGTCCGGCTGAAGGAACTGGGTATCCAGCCCGACTGGTGCATCAACCACGGCTTCACTACGTCGATCTATTACCGCGATCCCGACGGCAACCAGATCGAAACGCAGTTCGACAACATGACCATGGAAGAAGCCGATGAGTTCATGCAGGGGGGTTATTTCGATCAGAACCCCATCGGTGTCGATTTCGATCGGGAGGTGCTGCTTGCGCGTTATCGCAAGGGTGACCCCCTGGAGAAACTGGTGCAGATGAAATCCGCGCCCTACGCCGAAGGCGTCGCACATATCCGTCCACCGAACATGCCCCCTTACGATGCGGACGGTGACTTGCTTTAGCTGACGTCGGGGTCGGGCTCGACCGTGCTCCGGGAGTCTATGATATCTTCGAAGGCTTTCGCGGCAATTGGCTTGGCCTCGTCGCTTGGCACGCCCAGCGCGCGAAGCAGCATCAGCGCCATGTCTTTGCCTACTGTCTTGCGT
>NYTZ01000093.1 GCA_002683735.1 Flavobacteriales bacterium | reverse complement strand
GACCTTTCCAAGTATATTGCAATGGATTCGCGCATGCGCCGGGACACGGCGATGGGCATCCAGTTCCTCGAAAAGAAGGACGAGTACCAAGAAATCACCGCGTACCTCGTGGGTTCAGAGCCCGGAAGCCCGAAGGACGGTGACTTTACGGCCCGTGACCTCAAGCAGAAACTGGAGGTTTTCCGTGATGAACTCAAAGAAGTCTCCTTCACCGATTTCGTTGGCAATGAGTTCAAGGTCTCTCCCGGCCTCAAGGCCTCTCTCGAGCAGACCTTCGTCTACCCGGACGAGATGGAGAACGACAAAGAGGTGCTCTGGGAAGCGGCCAACTTCTTCGATGTGCCGATTGCAGCCGTGATTCCAATTCTGTCCAAGCTGCAGATTGACGTGGAAAACGCCAAGTCCAACATTATGACCGAGCTGATCTCCGGCATCGAGGGCAAGAGCTACAAGTTCACCAACCTGATGCCGCTCGTCGTGCCGGAGAGCAACTACATCCTTCGCGGTGACAGCTTCCGTGCGGACGTGCTTCTGGCTGCTTTCGACGCCACCAACAGCCCGGATATTTTCGTGGACGACCGCGCCTTCGACGGACGGGACTCCACCCTCCTCGCCTATGATGGAAAGGATCCGCTGTCCATCGAAGGAGGACTCGGCAAACTGCGTATCTCCACGAAGGGCATGCAGCTGGGAGAGAAGAACTACAAAGGCCTCATCCGCTTCCAGGGACCGGACGGCAACGTGGGGGACTACCCCTTCTATACGCCGGAATTCACCGTGGCCGAGCCCGCCCTCGTGGTGAGCCCGACCAAGATGAACGTGTTCTACCGCGGTGTACCCAACCCCGTGGAGATCTCCGTGCCAGGTGTAAGCAGCGACAAGCTCGACGTCCGCATCACAGGAGGACACAGGATCAAGCCCGATGGCGAGACCTTCATTGTGGAGCCCGGTGCCGGTGGAGAAGCTGAAATCGTGGTGACGGCAACGTTGCCCGACGGCAGCAAGAAGAGCCTGCCCGGTCGCGAATTTCGTGTGAAGCGAATTCCAGATCCCTCCCCCCGCTTCGCCGGAAAAAAGCCGTCCGATAAGACCATCACGAAAGTCCTCCTCGAGAATGCTCCGTCCGTGGGTGCCCTCATGGAGAATTTCGACTTCGACGTGGAAGTGCGGGTGAAGCGCTTCAACGTGACCGTTACCAAAGGCGGCACCTTCGTCGAGCAGAGCAGCAATTCCAACATGGTGACCTCCAACATGAAAGAGCTCTTCCGTTCCGTGGGACGGGGTTCCGTTGTTTACATCGAGGACATCGTCGTCTCCATGCCCGATGGCACGGAGCGCGCGTTGCCCACCATGAAACTCAAAGTGATCTGATATGAAAGCAGCACGCCATCTCGTGACCCTCGTCTGCGTCCTCTTGTCCGCATTGGCAGTGGAGGCCCAGACCCAAACCGTCCTCGACGGTGCTTACGTGAAGGAGACCAACCTCACGAAGCGGGTGGTTCCCTACCCTGCCCTCCGTGAGGCGGACGTGATGTACGTGCGCCGCATTTGGCAGGATGTCGACCTCCGACAGAAGATCAATCAGATGTTCTACTTCCCGGTCGATCCCATCGAAGACCGAAAGAATCTCTTCGATGTCATCCGCTATGCCCTCGAAGTAGAAGGCTCCCTGACGGCTTATGGAACGGGTCCTGCCGGTGACGACGATGAGTTCCGTTACCCCCTCAGTGGCGCCCAGATTGACTCCTTGTTGAACCCCATTGTCATCATCCCTCAATTTGATCCTGTGACCGGAGAGGTCATTGGTTCTATGGAAGCCCAAACCTCCATCAACAGTCAGGACATCGTACGCTACCGCCTGAAGGAGGATTGGGTCTGGGACCGACAGCGTAGCCAGCGCCACGTGCGCATCATCGGCATCGCACCCATCATCGAGAAAAAAGATGACGAAGGGAACAGTCAAGGACTGGCACCGCTTTTCTGGCTCTACTACCCGGAGTGCCGCTACGTCTTCGCCAACTCAGAGTGCTACAACTACGAGAACGACGCACAGCGCCGGACCTTCGAAGAGATCTTCCAGAAGCGCTACTTCTCCAGCTACATCATCAAGGAGACCAACGTCTTCGACCGGTCCATCAACGACTACGCCCAAGGCCTCGATGCCCTGCTCGAATCCGAGCGCATCAAGGACGAGCTCTTCACCATCGAGCACGACCTCTGGCACTACTGATTGGCCACGCTGAACGAACACCGAGAAACGCCCACCTTTGTGGGCGTTTTTCATTGCCCCCTGCTCCCATGCTCAACCTGAACCAGATCGGCGTCCATTTCGGAGAACGCACCTTGTTCGAGAACATCTCGCTGGCTGTGGGAGGCAAAGACCGCGTCGGCCTCGTCGGGCGCAACGGAGCCGGCAAATCGACCCTGCTCAAGATCATCGCTGGGGTCCAGAACCCCAGCGAGGGCAACGTCGCAACGCCCAAGGAATACCGCATTGGTTACCTGCCCCAGGAGATGGAGCACAATGAGGACGCCACCGTTCTCGAAGAAGCCCAGAGTGCTTTTGCCGTGTATCAGGAACTCGAGGCCGAAATTGAGCGGATCTCCAATGACATCGCCGAGCGCACCGACTACGAGAGCGATGCCTATGCCCGACTGATTGACCGCCTCGGAGAAGCCAACGACCAGCTGGCTTTGATGGGCACGGGTGCGAAAGAAGAAAAAACCCAGCGCGTCCTTCAAGGCCTCGGCTTTCGGCCGGCGGACATGCACCGTAAAATGAACGAGTTCAGCGGCGGTTGGAAAATGCGCGTGGAACTCGGCAAACTCCTGCTCATCGCCCCAGACCTGCTACTACTCGACGAGCCCACCAACCACCTGGACATCGAATCCATCGAATGGCTGGAGGGCTTCCTGAAGCACTACCCCGGCGCGATGGTCCTCATCTCGCACGACCGCACGTTCCTGGACAACATAACGGACCGCACCGTGGAAATCACGTCCACCCGCGTACACGATCACAAAGCCTCCTACAGCAAGTACATGGCTTGGCGCGAAGAGGAAGCCGCCCGCCAGGAACAGGCGGCCAAACAGCAGCAGAAGGACATCGCCCACACCGAGGAGCTGATCAACAAATTCCGCGCGAAGAAGAACAAAGCCGCCTTTGCCCAGAGCCTCATCAAGAAGCTGGACAAAATGGAGCGTATCGAAGTCGACCAATTCGAGAATGCGGAGATGCGATTCCGCTTCCCGCCCGCCCCCCGCGCCGGCAAGGTGGTGGTCGAGGCCAAAGGACTGTCCAAACGATTTGACGAATTGGAGGTGTTCCGCGATGTGGACCTCTTGATTGCCCGCCAGGACAAGGTGGCGCTCGTCGGCAAAAACGGCGCCGGCAAGACCACGCTCACCCGCGTCCTGCTCGGCGAGTTGAACGCCGATGGGGTGCACGGCCTCGGGCACAATGTGGACGTCGGGTACTACGCCCAGAATCAAAGCGACGAACTCGATGGGGACCTCACCGTGTTTGAGACCATCGACAACGAAGCCGAAGGAGAGGTCCGCAAAAAGGTCCGGGCCCTACTCGGGGCATTTCTCTTCAGCGGGGAGGATGTCGACAAGAAGGTCAAGGTGCTGTCGGGTGGAGAAAAGGCCCGCTTGGCCCTGTGTAAACTGCTGCTGCATCCCTACAACCTGCTGGTGCTTGACGAGCCCACGAACCACTTAGACATGAAGGCCAAGGACGTGCTCAAGCAGGCGCTGATGCACTATGACGGCACGCTCATCGTGGTCTCCCACGACCGTGACTTCCTAACGGGCCTCACCGAACTCGTCTACGAGGTCACCCCGACCGGTCTGCGGCAGTACATTGGCGACATCCAGCAATTCCTCATCGAGAAGCGCTCGGACACCATCGCCGCATATGAAGCTGGACGGGGCGATGGACCCGGCGGAAATCCTGGTGGCAAGGACACCCAGAAACAGGCCAAAGCCTCGGCCAAGGCCCAATCCAAAGACCAGGGAAAGCAGGCCTATGCCGACCAGAAGGCCATGCGCAAACTCCAGAACCGCGTCAGCAAACTGGAAAAGCAAATCGCTGAGCTCGAAGCACAAGAAGCCCAGCTCAACATCGACATGGCCGCACTGGACCCCGACGACCGCATGGCCACGGTCGACATGGCCTACCAGTTCGAAAAGGTCCAGACGGCCTTGCAGGACGCCCTCAACGATTGGGAAACCGCCACGAACGAATTGGAAAGCCTACAGAACCGACGCTGAGGTCATATCTGATATCGGCTTTGCCATACCAAGCAAAGCCCTCCCCCGCGCCTTGCGCGTCAAGCTTGATTGATTCAGGGAGCCGACGTGGCCCCGAGGTAACGGCGCCAACGCGCCAAAACCGTGGTCATATCCTCGGGCAATTCGCTCTCGAACTGCATGAATTCCCCGGTTCCCGGGTGGGTGAAACCGAGGGATTTGGCGTGCAGGGCCTGGCGCGGCAGGATGTCGAAACTGTTGGCCACGAATTGGTTGTACTTGCCACTTGGCAGGCCCTTGACGATCTGGGCGCCACCGTACGTCTTGTCGCCAAACAAAGGGTGGCCAATGGACTGCATGTGCACCCGGATCTGGTGGGTGCGGCCAGTCTCCAACTTGCACTCCACGAGGGTCACCGGACCCAACCGCTCCAAAACGCGGTAATGGGTGATGGCGTGCTTGCCTTCCTCTCCATCCGGATAGACGGCCTGGACCTTGCGGTCCTGACGTGAGCGTCCGATGTGCCCCTCCACCGTGCCATCTTCGGCAACATCGCCCCAGACGAGGGCATGGTAGCGCCGCTCCGTGGTGCGTTCAAAAAACTGCTCACTCAACGACACCATGGCGTGCTCGGTCTTGCCGATCACCATGAGGCCCGTGGTGTCCTTGTCCAATCGGTGCACCAAACCCGGCCGAGGTGCGGGCTGGCCTTCCGCGGAGGGCAACTGCTCGAAATGGTGCAACAGCCCGTTGACCAGTGTGCCGGAAAAATTGCCGAACCCCGGATGGACAACCAATCCAGCCGGTTTGTGCAACACGGCCACATCGACGTCCTCGTATCGGATGTCCAGCGGGATGTCTTCGGCGATGAGCTCGAATTCCCGCACCGGTTGCGGGAGCTCCAGCGTCACGATGTCGTGGGGGCGGACTTTGTAGTTGGACTTGACCGCATTTCCATTGACCCGAACATAGCCGCTCTTGGCCGCCATCTGCAACCGATTGCGGGAGGTGTTGGGCAACAGATTGAAGAGGAATTTGTCGACGCGCAGCAGGCTTTGGCCCTTGTCGGCGACGATGCGGTGGTGCTCAAACAGCTCGTCCCCATCGGGCAGGGCCTCTTGCCGTGCGTCCTCCACCATCAGTCGAAGGCCATGCGTTGGATTTCCCGGCGGCCTTGGACCGTTTCGATGACCAGCAAGGCCATGCCCCGCGGCAAGTCGGCGACCGGCATGTCCATGCGGTCCACTCCCGCCGGCCAAAGTCCCGCCTCCAGCGTGCGACCGGACATGTCCATGACCGACCAGCGCAGGGGCCGATCAACGCCGAACCACTGGACGGACAACCGGTCTTGGGCGGGGTTGGGCCACACCTTCACTGCAGCAGCCTCCCTCTGGTCCTCCACTGCCACGAACACCTGCTCGACCCCAGCCTGCAAGACCGGACGCACCATGACACTGCCTTCGATCGTGGACAGGGTCCATTCGGCCCCCAAACCCAACTGGTAATGCAAGCGCGTGAAGTTGTAATCCGTGTTTTTATCAAGGCCGACGTTGAGTGAAAAGTCAGCCTCCTGGACCATGCCCACGTGGACCGTGCCCTCCACGGGAATCGGGTCGTCATACTCGTAATAAGCAAAGACATCGGCACCATCGGTGAAATAGGCCGGCTGATGGAACAAGTAGTTCTCCCCCAACTCCTCGCCCGGCATGCCATCATCATCCGCCCAAGCGCGCAAGAAGAAGTTCAAGTTGGTCTGCTGGTCGTAGTAAGGCGTAAAATGAATGGCGAGGCCATACAAGGTGTCGGGAATGGCGAGGTCGTAACGCACGGCCAACTTGCCGCCACCGGTGGTCAGACCGTAGGCCTTCTCCGCAGTGCCATCGTCGTAGGCGTACTCGTTGCGGAAGGCCTGGACAAACACGATGCTGTCGTTGTCCGGAACCCCCACCCGCTCCTGCTCCAAGATGCCGATGGCGCCCTCATAGAGGCTCACCTCGAACGTGGCAGCCGTGTCGTTGCCCGGGTCGGAGAAGGCGAACCCACTGGCCGGCACCCCGTTGGCCCCCATTTGCACGTAATACGGGGTTTCAAATACCTCGAAGGGCGCCACGAACGTGTTCGAAAAAGGGTTGAGGAAATCCTCTGTGGCTCCGGTAACCGCATTGCGGACCTTGAGGCCGCAGGTGACGTTGTCTGCCTGAAACGCACTCATGTTGCGTTGGCGGGTCTGAACGCTGTCCCGCATGAAGGTGGCTGGTTCCGACAGGAAATGCGACCACGGCATGATGGAGTATGGCTCGGTCAAAGTGTGCCGCGGGTCCACGTAGGCCACCTCGAAGAAGCCCAGGTTGTCCG
The DNA here is from genome assembly GCA_002683735.1 of Flavobacteriales bacterium. Next base: position 5,101 of record NYTZ01000093.1, on the reverse strand, counting down.
GATTCAAGTTGTCGTCGAGGAGCACGTAGTCGATGTGCCAGAGATCCACGTTGCCGGCCAAGGCGCCGTGGTTGCGGAAACGAAATCGGAAACCATCCTGCAGGTGAATCAGCTGATCCACATGCACCGCAGCCAGGGCAAAGGTGTCCATCTCTGCACCGATGGCCGACCACACTTGGGTCCAGCCGAATTCGTCTCCGCCGTCGGGCGCAAGGAATTCCACCACCAGGCTGTCATTCTCATCGGGCGCATTGCCCCGTCCTCCACCTTGATAGAAGAAAGTGAGGTAAATGTTGTCCTCGGGGGTCCGACCCGCCAGGTTTATGGACTCCGAAGTCAGGGTGTCCGCCCAACCCGTTGCATCGGGATTGAAAGCATAGGGGAATCCGTTGGACCGCAGGCCATCCAACGTCGCTGTTCCGATGGTGGGCGCGTCAATGGCGTACGTCATGGTCCGGCGGGCGGACGCATCCGACCAGCGCACGAGTTCGGCCGGACCTTCCTCTGCAGCAAATGTGGGCGACGCGAAATCGTCGAAAAAGGGCAAGGTCAGGCTGCCTCCACCTCGGGTGCTGGTGGACAGTGCTGTACGGACGTCCGACGTGGGGACAAACTGCAGGTCCCGCTCCACTTCTTGGGACCACAACAACGTGACCGGCAAGGAAGACAGGACCAAACANAGGAGACGGAAGGGCATCGGAATGTTCATTCGAACAAGGATTCTGGACCTTCAAGGTCCGCGATTTCAGGCAGGAGAATGTCGAGGTCAACCTCAGACCCGGCCCGCACTTGACGGCCCGGTACGTACTCCGGCTGTTGACTGGAAACAACGGCACGGGCACTGTCCATTCCGTCCACAGCCGGCCTTGACCAGCGCCAACGGCCCGGCAACAACCCGGCATCTTCTANTGCCCGAGTGGCATCAGAAAAAGACAGGCCCACGAAGTCCGGCAAGGCCACCTGCAGCTCCTTGCGCTCTCCAATNACCAACACGAGTTGAGCCCCCTTCGGAAGCCGGTCATCCGGACCAAGGGAGTCGCCTCGGGCACTTTCTACCCCTAGCACGAGCCCCGCCAGATCTTCCGTTGGCGCATACCGCTCCCGGAATGGAAATCCCTTGACATCGAGCAGAATGCGGGCCACACCGGCGTCCATGCCCTCTTCGATTTCGAGACGTTCACTCGGTGGCGTCGACCGGTAAACCGTGAGGTACACATTGCGCGTGCCCTTGACCTCCACTCCTGCCGCAGGATCCTGTTCCACAACGGCACNGGGCTGGCCATCGGCGTTGTACAGACTGTCAATGATGACCGGCTCCAGTCCCGATTCCATCAAAGCGACTTCTGCCCCGCCCTGATCCAACCCCACCACATCGGGAACGGCAATCCGTTCGCTGTGACGGGTGTAACCGCGCAAGCTGAGGTTCAACGCCANAAATCCGATGCCGCCCAGCACCACTGCCACACCCAATTGGACCCAGAAGGTTCGGCTGAAGAGGAAGCGGAGCAGGCGCATGGGCAGTCAGGGAACGAAGAACAGCCCGGCTTATTGGGCCATGGCCTCCGGAATGGCCGTTTCCATGGCCGTCTCGTATTCGGTGATGAAGCCNTAGTGCTGTCCGTCCACGACACACTTGCCCTTGGTGGTGTGGCCGAGGAGCGTGACCGGGATGCCCGCCTCGGACATGGCGTCGAGGAAATCCTCTTGGTCGGCTTCCGTGGTCGTGATGACGATCCGTCCCTGGGCCTCGCCGAAGAGAAAGGCGTCGAGGCGCACCTCGCTGTCGCTCTCCACATCGAATCCGAGGCTGCGCGGGGAGCCCATCTCGACAAGGGCAGTGAACAGGCCGCCGTCGCTCACATCGTGGGCGCAGGCGATGAGCTTGCGGTCAATCAGGTTGCGCACAGCGGCGTGCAGCTTGACCTCGAAGTCGAGATCGAAGTGCGGCGCCGGGCTGTACCGGACGCCGTGCAAGGCGGAAAGGTACTCGGAACAACCGATGTCATTGCAGGACTCGCCCAACATGAAGATGAGCTCACCCTTCTCCTTAAAGTCGAGGGTCATCTGGCGGTCGGCGTCCTCCATGAGGCCCAACATGCCGATGGTCGGCGTCGGGTACACCGGCTTGGCGGTGCCGTCGGCGTCCACGGTCTGGTTGTAAAAGCTGACGTTGCCTCCGGTGACCGGGCTCTCGAAGGCGCGGCAGGCGTCCCCCATGCCCTGGATGGCGCCCACGAACTGCCAGTAGACCTCCGGGTTGTAGGGGTTGCCGAAGTTGAGACAATTGGTGATGGCACTCGGTGTACCGCCAACGCAGGCGATGTTCCGGGCGGCTTCCGCCACGGCGATGGCGCAACCCTTCCGCGGGTCGGCCTCAACGTAGCGGCCGTTGCAGTCCACGCTCAGTGCGAGGCCCTTCTTGGAGCCCTTGACCCGCACCACAGCAGCGTCGCCCGGGCGGTTGGTAGACCGGTTGACGGTGCCCACCATGCTGTCGTACTGCTCGTAGACCCAGCGCTTGGAGGCCAGATTGGGGCGGGATACCAACGCCTTGGCGGTGGCCACATAGTCGGTCGGCTCCGGGATGCTGTCCAGGTCAAACGCCGCGATGTCCTTGAGGTAGCCCGGCTCGCTGTACTCCCGCTCGTAGACGGGGGCACCTCCGCCGAGGATGAGGCTGTCGGCCGGCACCTCGCCGATGAGTTCATCACCATCGAAGTAACGGAGGGTGTTGCCTTCTGTCACAACGCCGATTTCCACGGCGTGCAGGTCCCACTTGTCGAAGATGGCCTCGATCTCGGCCTCGCGGCCCTTCTTGACCACCACGAGCATGCGCTCCTGGCTCTCGCTGAGCAAGATCTCGAACGGCTCCATGTCGGCCTGGCGCGTGGGCACCAGATCGAGTCGGATGTCCATGCCGACCTCGCCACCACCGCTCATCTCGGAAGTGGAGCAGGTGATGCCAGCGGCACCCATGTCCTGCATGCCGACCACGGCGTCCCCGCCGGCCAGCTCGAGGGTGGCCTCGAGGAGGAGCTTCTCCTGGAAGGGGTCGCCCACCTGCACGGCCGGCAGGTCGGACGCACTGTCCTCGGTGATGTCCTTGGACGCAAAGGAGGCACCCTGGATGCCGTCCTTGCCGGTGGCCGACCCGACGATGTAAACGGGGTTACCCGGGCCGCCGGCCTTGGCACTGATGATGCGGCTGCTGTCCACCAGGCCCACACTCATCGCATTGACGAGGGGATTGACCTGGTACACCGGGTCGAAGTAGACCTCCCCGCCCACGATCGGCACACCGAAACTGTTGCCATAGTCGCCGATGCCGCGGACGACGCCGTCGAGCAGCCACTTCGTCTTGGGGTTCTCGAGGTCCCCGAAGCGGAGGGAGTTGAGTTGGGCAATGGGGCGGGCACCCATAGTGAAGATGTCGCGGTTGATGCCGCCCACGCCCGTGGCCGCCCCCTGGTAGGGCTCCAGCGCGCTAGGGTGGTTGTGGCTCTCGATCTTGAAGGCGCACCCGACGCCGTCGCCGATGTCGACGATGCCGGCGTTCTCCTCACCTGCCTTGACCAACAGGTGCGGGCCGTCCTTGGGCAGGGTCTTCAGCCACTTGATGGAATTCTTGTAACTGCAGTGCTCGGACCACATCACCGAGTAGATGCACATCTCGGTGAAGTTGGGGGTCCGTCCGAGGATCTCTTTGATCAGGTCGAATTCCTCAGGGCGAAGGCCCATCTCCTGGGCTTGCTCGAGGGTGGCGGGGGCAGTGGATGCGCGTTGGGCCATGTTGCGAACGGGTGGGGGTGCGAATTCGTCCCGCAAAGTTAGGCAGGGGTATGGCTGGAACGCCTATGTTCACACCAAAGGCAATGCAGGTTTGTACACGCCTTTTCGAAGACCATTCACATGTCGACAGAGGATCAACCCAAGCCGATGGACGGTTCCGATTCGAACCCGGACCCAAAGGACACCAAGCAGGACCCAAAACCGAGTGTGCTTCGCAGCATTTCAGAGCTGCTGCGCCCCCTCGCCATTTCCCGGTTCCGCATCATCGACCTCGCCGATCATGAACAGACCATCGTCGGCATCAAGAAGGACATCGAATTCCGCGGGTTCAACCTCTGGATTCTCGTCTTCAGCATCGTCATCTGCTCCATCGGCCTCAACGTGGATTCCGCAGCGGTCGTCATCGGGGCCATGCTCATCAGTCCGCTCATGGGCCCCATCATGGGCCTCGGTCTCGGACTGGGTACCAACGATGCGGACACCTTCAAGAACGCCCTCGGCAACCTGGGCATTGCCGTCGGCATCGCCATCCTGACGAGCGCCCTGTACTTCTTCACCTCCCCCTTGAACGAGGCCTCCAGCGAACTGCTCTCCCGCACCCAGCCGACCCTGCTCGATGTCGTCGTCGCCCTCTTCGGCGGCCTGGCCGGCATCCTCGCCGGCTCCCGCAAGGAGAAGTCCAACGTGATCCCGGGCGTCGCCATCGCCACGGCCTTGATGCCGCCCCTCTGTACGGCAGGTTATGGACTGGCCAACGGCGAATTGAACTTCCTCTTCGGCGGATTTTACCTCTTCCTGATCAACACGGCGCTCATCGCCCTGTCCACCTGGGTCGTGGTCCGCTACCTCCGGTTCCCGACCCTGACCTACGTCGAGCCGGCGGTCGAACGCCGGTACAAGCGGCTGTCCGCCCTGCTGTTCCTCGCCCTGCTCGGACCCTCCGCATGGATCTTCTTTGGCATCGTGGTCGAAAGCCGCGAAGACGCCGCCCTGCTGACCTATGTCGACACCCACATGAAGCTCGCCGGCACCTCGGTCACGGCAGACGTAGACCGGACCCAAGACCCTGCTGAGCTCCGGGTGGAAATTCTGGGGAAACCCGTCTCCGACGAGCAGGAGGAACAATGGCGAAAGGAGCTGGCGTACAGCCACCCCGACATCGTTTTGTCCGTGTTCCGGACCAGCATTGACGAGGCGGACATCGAGGACCTCCAGAACCAGGTCCAACTGATGATGAGCAGCTATTCCGATCTGTCCGCCAAGGACAAGGAACTGGCCCGCCTCCGCGCAGAAATGACCGTGATGGAGGGAG
>NYTZ01000092.1 GCA_002683735.1 Flavobacteriales bacterium | reverse complement strand
TTCTCCCACGTCGTGCTCTCGAGCGTGCTGCGGCTGGCCGCCGTGCTGACGCGCCGTGCGCCCTGGCGAACAAACTTCGAGAAGTGCCCGATGTAGTAGTACGTCGGCGTGAAAATGAGTTCATCCGTCTGCGTATCGCCGTGGACTGGTGCAAAGCAGAAGTTTTGGACGTGGTTAGGTCCGCCCCGCTCGTCGAGGAAAATGTTCCAATCCGTCCAGCCGACCGTGCCGCTGTTGAAGTCGTTGATCATGCTGTTGCCGTAGCGCTCGGCGTTGGACCAGCGCTCGTAGTGGGCGCTGTCAAATCCCTCCTGGCAGCCTTCGGTGAACAGCAGTTTCTTGTCCGGGAAGGACTCCTGAATCAGCTTGAGGTTGTCATACTTCGGCAAGCCGCCGGTCCAGGTCTCGTACCAATGGAATCCGGTACCCCAGGCATAGGACGCGGCGACGGAATCCTCGAAAATGGTATTGGCGCGGTGCGTGATGAGATCGCGGTTGTGGTCCCACACAACGATTTTCTTGTCCCCATACCCGGCGGCGTCCATTGCCGGCCCGAGGTGGTACTTCAGGAAGTCCCGCTCCTCCTCAGCTGTGTAGATACAAGACTCCCAACGCTGCACCGCCATGGGCTCGTTCTGGATGGTCACCCCCCACACGGGCAAACCTTGCGCCTCATAGGCCTCGATGAACTTCACGAAATACTGCGCCCACGCTTCCCTGTATTCCGGCAGCAGCGACCCGCCGTACAGCATATTCTCATTGGTCTTCATGAACGCCGGCGGGCTCCACGGGCTGGCGTAGAAGACCAATTCCTCGCCCACCAGCTCGGCGGCACGCTGGATCATCGGAATCCGCTTCACAGTATCCGCCGCGATGGAGAACGTGGCGAGCTCCGCATCCCCCTCCTCGATGTACGTATGGCTTCCGAGGCCGAAGTCGCAGGAATGGATGCTCGTACGAATGATGGTGTATCCGATGCCGTCCTCGCCGAAGTAGGCCTCGAGCAATGCCTCCTGCTTGGCCTGACTCATCTGTGAAAACACCTCCGCCGAAGCATCGGTGATGGCCCCGCCGATGCCTAGGAACGTCTGGAACTTCTTGTTGGGATTCACGAAAATGGCCACCTCCGTTTCCAGCGGCTGGCGGGCCGCATCGAATTGGAGCTCGCCCTCAAACGACAGCCGCTTCTCGGTGTTCTCCGCCGTGGCATACACCTGCGCCGACGTCATGGCCTCCCCTGAAGCAGGAGTCTCTGAAGTGGCAACAGCCGAGGAAGAAATGTCCGGCGACGGCGGGGTGCCGCAGGAAGCAAGGACAAGAACAAAAACAAGGGGTGAAGTGAATCGAAGCATGAGGGCAACAAGGGTCCGTGCACAAATTACACCCTCACGTTGGAAGCCCGCACAGCTTGAAAACAACAGCAATGCTCAATCCTCGGACAGGCCGCTGGCACGATCGATCAGGTCCCGCATCATGTCCTCCGCCTTTTGGTCTGGCGGTCCGCCTTCAGGCCGTCCGAACCCGTAGGGCTCATCCGGACCTTGGTCGATGAGCTGGAAGCGAAAGATGTAATCGTCAGCATCGAGTCCGCGCCCGGAAAAGGTTCCGAACCGAAGGTCATTGAGCTGGAGCGACCCATCGTCCCGCAACACCGCATTGAAGTAGCCCGCACTGAACCAACGCAGGACCTTCAGCGTCTCATCAGTCTCGAGGTTGTGCAGCAGGCTCCACCCCTTGTCCACCCGGTGAAACTGAATCGGCACCTCGTCGAAGATAGAATGCTGACCGAGGAGGTAGCCGTCCCCGTCCTCCACCACAGCGTTCCAGAGAATGTTGTTGAAGATGGTCGGGTTGATGAAAAGCTGCTTGTGGGACTTGCCTTGTGCCGTCAAAGCAGCCTCGAAGGTGCGCTTCACTTGCCCGTAGTTGAAGACGGTAAAGGCGAGGTAAAAACAACACCAAGCCAAGCCAGCCGTGTTCCAGATGCGGCGTCCACGGTCTTCCCGCGCAAAGCGGGCTGACACGATCAAGCAGACCAAAAAGGGGAGCGTCCAAAGCGGATCGGCCACCGCAATCGTGCACCACGCTACGCGCTCATCGGAGAACGGCGCATACAACTGGGTACCGTAGGTCGTGAAGCAGTCGAGTAGCGTGTGCGTCAAGAAGCCCCAGAAGAACAGAAACACCCATCCTTTGAGATCCACATCTGGCGCAATCCAGTTCCCGCTGAAGTAGCGCTTCTGGCCATGCCGCCACCACCACAGCCCGACCAGCGGGATGTAAGCAACGAGCGGAATCCAGCCGCCTGGGGCGACGATCTGGGTCAGGAAGTGGACGACAAAGCCAACCAGCACCGCCGCCGCCGCCTTGGTCAACATCGCAATGCTGGCGTGATGCGGGCTACGGTACATTCTGTCCGTCACCCACCCGAAGCCAAGCGCTCCAAATACACAGAACAACAGCGAGTGGCTGATGCCGCGGTGGAACGCGAGATTGTCGAGTTCGCTGAGGAAATACTTGCCCAGCACGTCCATGTCGGGAATGGTGCCGGCCACAGCGCCCCAGACCATGGCTCGGTTGCCGATGCGACGGCCGAGCAACACCTCGCCAACGGCAGCCCCCAGNACGATCTGCGACAGTGAATCCATGCCGCAAAGGTCATGTGCATTTTCACACTCAAAACCGTCACCGAAAACATGTAGGCATATTCCTACGCGTTGATACATTGGTGATGTAATCAACACCGTACACCTTCAATCTGTCGCACTCGCCATGATCTTGGCTTTTTCTCTCGGGAACAGCTCAGCACAATCCGAGTACACTGAACTCAACCTCGAGACCACCACCTACCAATGGGGTGCTGAAGTTTCGTGGGAATTGCACCGCGCCGAAGACGGCAACAACCAACTCGCCGCCCCCTCCAGCAGGGACAGCGCTGGGACTTGGGTGCGTTTGATGGCGCATACATCCTGGCCGGCCGCTCCGCCATGGGCCTGCAAATACTCAAGACCGTCCTGCAAGCGCACTGATCAAATTCCCTTCTTTCAAAAAAAACCCGGTCATCACGAGGTCCGGGTTTTTCAATTTTACAGCACCTTGTGACCGCCATGGACTTGACCTTCATCCCATTCGACCCGAAGTATCGGGGGGCGTTCTACGACCTGAACAAGGCGTGGCTGGAGGCTTATTTCTTGCTCGAACCCTACGACATCAAGGTCCTCTCTGACCCCGAAACCATGGTGCTCCAGCCAGGCGGCGAGGTCCATTTCGGCCTGCTGGATGGAGAAGCGATTGCCACGTTTGCCTTGACCCCCCGTGCAGAAGGCACGTTGGAGCTCAACAAGATGGCCGTCAAGGCGTCACACCGGTCACGCGGCTACGGCCACCAGATGATGGAATACCTCATCGGCCTCTGCCGCCAGCGGGGCGTGCATACTCTCGAACTGTACTCGCACACCTCCCTGGCCAGCGCCATCCACCTCTACCGCAAATTCGGTTTCGAGGTTATTCCCCTCCCCGACGACTGCGTGTATGACCGCGCCGACATCCGGATGGCCTTGTCTCTTTGAATAAAAGAAAACAACGCCCATCCTTTATTTTACACCTTTCAAGACCTCGACCCATGCGCCTTCTTTCCGCACTCCTGCTCGGCCTGATGCCGGTCCTCGCCTTCGGACAATCGCACTCCATCGACGAGCATGAACTGTTCATGTCCGGCACGGTCGAGGACATCGACATCAACATCAACACCTACTACAACGCCATCGACGCGGTGCAGGTCGAGTGGACTATCGTGGAAGCCGACATCCCGGAGGGATGGGAGTTCTCATTCTGCTTCCCCAACTGCCACCCCATCGGCGTGGTGGAAGCCAACGCGCAATTTCCCGCTGCCAGTGAGCAGTACCTGAACTGCCACGTCTACCCCAATGGCATCGCTGGAGAGGGCATCCTGCGGATGCAACTCACAACCAACGGGGCCGCCCAAGACACCGTCACCTGGCACGCCTCCATCGACGCCGTCTCCGGTATCGACCATAGATTGACCGCCGGCATCCAAGCTTTCCCCGTCCCCTGCGTGGGTCAACTTCAGCTCGAGGGCATCCCCGCGGGTGCCACGGTCGTGCTGCAGGACCATGCTGGTGCCACCGTTCGTAAGCTCCGCGTGACAAGCGCTCAGCGCAACGTCATCGACAAACTGACACCGGGCGCCTACATCTTGACGACGACCCTCGACGGCCAGATCGTCGACCGCCGCCGCATCCTTTCCCTTTGATAGGGTACGCGGCCACCAAGCCCCTTTCTCCCCTAGACCAAAGAGGACGGCATAGCTCCGTTATGACCTGTGATGGATTGCGTCCATTGAGCCCCAACAATTGCCCCCATCAATCGCCCCTTATTCCGGAGCAATGACCACAGTTTGGACCGGAGCCTGACCTAGTCCGGTGAGCCGCACGTGGTACACGCCGGTCGGAAGGCGACTGAGATCATACCATCCATTGTCCAACGACATCACATCACGGTCCACTGACCTACCGAGTTCATCCGACCAATGAAGTACTCCTTCTGACGGGCAATTGAGCTGGACCATACCGCAGGTTGGATTGGGGTATGCAGCCGTCCATTCTGCCTGCGATGGCCACTCGACTACATCACTGGCGGCATCCATGACCTTCAACCAGCCTTGTAAGTTGAAATTCTCATTCATGGTTTGTCCCGCCAAGGCCAACAGACCCTCGTGTTCTAACACATCGAGTACGACTGCTTGCTGCGCATCAATGGGAATCCACTGTACTTCACTAGACCATTCCAAATCCTGAGAAAAGGCCTGCATATAAGGCTGATAAATGCCCATCTGTGGATGTTGGCCATACCCTACACTCCAACCCGAAGAGGCTTCATCGGGAAAATAAACGCCTGAAGCATGTGCATTGATGATATCAGAAGACAGCCACTCAACTGAAGATAAATCCACAGGAATTCGAGCTATACCTGGGCGCCAATCGTTGTTTTCATCTTTATCCGCACCACTCAGAAGCAACTCCGACCCAACCAAGTCCAACTCATTCAAAGCGGTCATCGAAGAAAAGGGATGCGCAATGAGTCCAACAACATCGAAATTCTCATCGAGGTGATACAGCAGCCAAGTATCCGTGTTGTCACCGTTCATACTTAAGTCGGTTCCCGCAACAAACCAACCACTTCCCCCATCAGATACAATGGACGTAGTGCGCGTATCTCCCTCTCCCCACGTCACTGTTTCTAACAGATTGAAAGATGAATCGAGGGCAAACAAAACGGCTTCTCTCCCACCGCTACCGAAACCCTGCCATCCCAACACGACAAAACCGCCATCGGACCTCTGCCGGATTGCACGCAAATTGATGATGTTGTCTAAATCAAATGTGAACTCGGAAACAAGTTCCCCTTGAGGGGATAGCCGCATCACCTTCCAGCTGATGTCATACCAAGGTCCTGGCAATTGAGACGTGCCCACGAACACCCACTCACCTGATGGAAGCTCCACAACATCCGAGAAGATTGCGAAGCCCCAAACGGGAGAGAAGTACTCCCACATCACGTTCCCCGACGCGTCAAACTTCATTGCCCATGACTCGCCCGAACTCCAGTCCATGAAAGATTGACCACAAGTCAACCAACCGCCATCCTGGGATCTCACCACTTTTTGAAAGGCATCCTCTCCCGACATGCCAACTGTCGATTCAAACGTTTGGCCATGCATCCAAAAAGAAATGCTCAATAGAAATAAACAAGAGAATCTAGCCTTCATTCTTTCCAGTTAAGATGATCAAGCAACACCCCCTACAGCACATGCCAATGAACAGACGCAATCAATCACAGTCACCGTCGAATTCAATGCGCTTGAATGACTCCATTGTGCCATTGAATGAGCCGCGAATGCGGTCCTCATTGCGCAACTCCAGCACATAACGCAAAGTTTGACCGGGACTGTTGAAGTCCTCAATTTTGATGGACGCGTGGGTCACCTCATGAGGCTCACCATTGCTGATGTTCGTAAATCCGTGTGCGACCACACTCTGACTTAAGATAGAATTTTCCGTTACCTGACTTCCAAATTCAAATGCGGGACCAAAAGTGAGGTCATTTTTGATTTGGATGGTGAAATCATTTGAGCCGGCCTCACTCTCAAATTCGTACACACCATCTCCAATTGATTCGCCTGAAAACCATATTTCCACCGTCGCACTCGGATTCACTTGGTAGTACCAATTGCCACACATCGAGAGCAGGGAATCCCCTATGGCCCCATCATTTAGGTTAATGTGCACTGACGACCACTGATACGATGTGTCGATGTAGGCCATGGGCAGCTGAACCACATCGCCGGTGCTTTCTATGGACAACCCATTATTGAAGTCAAAATCAAAAACGTCGTCGAGTCCGCCCTCCCGAGTGCAGCCCCCCATTGACGTGACCATCACAAACGGAATCAACCGAAGCCAGCGCACTGGATTTCTTGACCGTATTCCTCTACATGAAGCTAGGCGTCTTGGAACCGATGCGGAAGTAAATGACATAGAATTGGGCGATGTAGACGTCGGTTGACCTCGTGAATNGCGGACACAATTTGGGGCGACAAATTGGACTTTCATGAGCCCAAATGGTTGAACAGCTCTTGCACCAACACGTCCACAGTCTGGTTCTTAGCCAGCACTGCCCAATGCAGGGCGCCACTTTCACAATCCACGAAACGCATGGATGTCAATGTCGACCGTTGGTCACAGAATCGGCTGACCATGACCACGCCTCTCGCCCCAGAAAATTTGCCTGCATCCACGATCCTCGACTCATCGTGTATCCACGTCATGTTTCGATGCTGCTCTTCACTGACCACATCCAAGGCTTGTCTTTCCAACACCCGGTATTTTTCCATCAACCGAATGCCAATTGAAGCCTCGAGCACTGATGCGTTGGTCGAGCCATGGCACGGCGCATTCTCGAGGACCACGACAAAAATATCTGAGCCAACAGCCTCACTCGTCTGGACCTCGACTTGCAGGGGAGNATGATCTTTCGAAATCGGCTGCAAGCGCGCCAGGTATCGCTTTGGATACATTTCNAGCCATGCCAAAGGAAAAAGCATCCAACACCCCATCAAAGCCCAGAGGTTGATTCTCCCCCTTTTCTCAACGCCAGTTGTGAGGACTTCGAAACCCTCTTTCTCAATCTGCAAATCCAGCAGGCTTCCACCGACTTCGGAGTCTCGGTGGCGCACAGGAGTTTGGCCGATGTACTCCCCGTTTGCGTATACATCTGCATTGCTTGGGACGGACGAGATGAGAATACTGCTCGAACANGAAGACAGAAGAATCAAGGCGGCTAACNACCAGGCGAAAACTTGTTTTGGTGCGGTGTACATGGACATCGCCCCCCAAACACCAAGAATTATGCCACCCAATCAACCCTCTGGTCAATCGGCCAAGCTGCATGTCGTCAGGGTGACCACGGGCCCCACCATGCAAATGCTCACCCAGTCAGGCTCTGCACTGTATTCGACCAACAGACGCATCTGCGATACCGGTTCTGCAATGAAGTCCTCCACATTGCGGGGTTCCACAACCTCTCCATTGTCCAACTCAATCACCCAATCACATCCATCCAACCCGGTTAAATCCCGGAGTGTGGCGTTGCCCGAATCGGAATCGACACACCCCGCAAAAAGCAACCCGAAAACGACAAATACGCTCAGGATGCCGCACAAACTTGATGGAATATGCAGTCTCATGAGCCTCACTTTCAATGGCATTCACAAACCTGACATTCCTCCAGCGAATCAAAGGGGACTGTCCCCTCGCATCCACCCCAAATGAACGGCTTGCACATTTGGTCTTCTGAGTCAAAGAAGTATTTCTCGATTGCCGCAAAGCAAGGACCACTATCTGGAGTCCAATCGCACTGTGCAGGAAGCAGCGCACAATCAAGTTTACAGCCAGTGCAACAGAGGATTACACTCACCAGCAAGCTGAAGACAAATGGTCCGAATCGTGCCTTATTCATGTTCTAAGTAACGCTATAACACGGTTGTTACTGCCCTTATTCTTTTCATTTCAAAAAGGGTCTTTGGCTTGGTGACCTTCGAAATCCTTTGCAGCCTTTACGATTGTATCTTTTCGAAGCGTACACAATATCGAAAACGCTGAGCACCACTGAGCAACTGGGCAAACCGCAGTGCAATGAAGCTGCGTGTGTACTAGAAAAGGATTGAAGATGAAAAGCTGTATGACAGGAATGGCCTCCAAGGCAAGGGCAATCGCTCAAGCCACTTTGTCTGTAGTCGCGTCAGGGCCCATGTCGCCATCGACGTCACTGGCGTTGGCACTTGTGGCATCCCTGTCCATGTCCCCGTCAATGTGCTTTTCGCAAGAAGTTGATCATTGGGAAGCCGTACTGCAGGATGGCACCCAATGGCGCTATTGGCTCCCGAACAGCCAACCAGCGAATGATTGGATGGAAGGGGGATTCAGTGACGCCGCCTGGCCTGAGGGCCCCGCCGGTTTTGGGTACGGTGATGGAGATGACAACACCGTATTGCCGAGCACACCAGCGGTGTACTTGCGTCACACCTTCGAGATTGACGACCTCAACCAATGGCTGGATGCCCATTTTTACATGGATTACGACGATGGCTTTGTTGCCTACCTAAATGGCACGGAAATAGGCCGCGGCAATGCCGGGCAACCGGGCGATTTCATTGCATGGAACCAAGGTCTGGACATGGATCAGGAAGCCGTGCTGTACGCCGGAGGAACCCCGTCTTCGTTTCCGTTTGACCTGTCACTGCTGACAGAAGGGCCCAATACCTTGGCCATCGAAATCCACAACGTTAGCCCGACGTCTTCCGACTTGACGGCCCGTCCTTTCTTGTTTGCAGGAGTGCCCGAGGCAGGGCTCGGCCATGGTCCGCCACCGACATGGTTCAGTCCCCCGGGAGCTGACATGCATCCCGTTACGTTTGAGGTCAACATGACCAATGAAACCGTCTCAACCGACGGGGTATATGTGGCCGGGGGCGGATATTTCGGCGTGCCAGGGGACAACCCCATGACAGATGCAGATGGAGACGGGACTTGGACGGCAACCATTGAAGTGCCGCATGGATTTACAGGGTACTACACCTTCGTCAATGGCAATTGCGCGGATT
>NYTZ01000091.1 GCA_002683735.1 Flavobacteriales bacterium | reverse complement strand
TAGTTACAAGCCGTGGTATCGGCACAACCCGTCGTCGGAGCCGGTGCACAGGTGATGGCGAGGCTGATGAACAGGTCGCTGCCGGAGACACAGCTAATGGAAGCATCGGAATTGAAGGACACCGTCACGGAGTCGGCACCAATCACAAGGCCATCGTCAGCATCCACATCGCTGTTGTACAGGTTGGCACCCGTCGCAGCGTCGTCAATCACGAGCAGGTCCCAGCCCTGCTCAATCGTCGTACCAGCGAGGTCGATCACAATCGTACCGCCACCGTTGGTGTTGTTCAGCATAAAGCTCCAGCTCTCGTTGCTATCGTAGCAGTATTCCCAGGTCTCCGTATCGCAACCGAGGCAAGAAGTGAAGTCACACGGATCGTTCACGTCGTCGACGTTGGCGTCTTCGTTGTAGTTGCACGCCAACGGGTCCTGACAGCCGTAAACCACCGGCTCACAGGAAACGCTCAAATCGAACGGACCTCCGAGGGAACCGCTTCCTGCAGCCACGAGAATGGCGTAGGTGTTGGCGTTATCGTCGGAGATGAACTGGAAGGTCTCACCATTGTCGCAAGACTCGTTGCTGATCAGTTCGTTGTTGCCCTCATCCCAGCAGAGGAGACTGTTACAGGTACCCGCACCACCGAAGATGGTGAAGGACTGCTCAACCGTAGCACCGGCCGGGAAGTTGAACGGGCTGGCCTCGAGGGTGAAGTCGAAGCTGGAACCGCCACCAACCACATCACCGGCCACCACGAGCTGGGTGCCATCGGCAGCGGTTACGTTAACGTTATCGGTACCGAAGATGCCGTCACCCCAGCTGTCGCTCACATTAAGGGTGTAGCTACCAGCCGGCAGGCAAATGGTCTCCGTGTTCGAAGCATTGGCGAAGACAGGCGAGCCACTGGCCACTTCAGAACCGTTGGCATTGGTCACCGTCCAGGTGGTCTCAGTCGGATAGAAGTCCGCGTTGATTGTGATGTCAACACACACCTGCGGGTCAGTGGTGCAATCACCGCTGCAGAGCAGGTCTTCGGTAGTACCATCGGACGAGATGACTTGAGCAGCGATGCCGTCAAGCTCCGTACCGTTGTTCGTGAAGAACACCGTGTAGTCGCCACCCTCCAAGCTCAGGTAGTAGTCATTGAACAGGGTCGGGAACAAGTCACCAGCAGCGATTTCAATGGTGTCGCCAGTCGGCGGCACGATCACAGCGCTGATGTTCTGGTAGTTGTTCGGGTTCAAGCTGTTTACCTCGAGGGTCACTTCCGGAGCGTCCACTTCCTGGAACACGTCGAAGACCGTGTTCACTGTGGAACCACAGGTGGAAATGGTCACGAGCTGCTCGACACCACCATTGTTCAGGGTGTACCACACGCCGGCACCAGAACCACCACAGGGATCGGTTCCTCCGACTGCAGTTGCACCACCGGTATTGCCGCTAACCATGTCACCACAGTTCAGGGCAATGGCACTGTCGCAGCTGTCGTTCGGTTGGGTCACACCAATGTAGAGACAACCGCTGTTGACTGTGGCCAACGGGTTGTAGTTGGAGGCGGTGTTGTCGGTACAACCTTGGACCTCGGCCGAGACACTAATGTTGAACGGACCGCAGTCATCCGTGGAGGTTGTCCACAAGAACACGTAATAGTTGAGGTCTTCATCCGGCTGGGAAATGCCCACCGTCACCGGGCCTTCCTGCTCGGTTCCGAAGAATTGGGTCATGTCCTCTTGAACAGCACCCTGGACGACGCCACTCTCGAGATCGATGAGATCCGTGCAATCGGTTCCGCTGTAGATACCGTAACCCACAGCATTGTCACCCGTGGTAGCCACGGTCAGGTTGTAGAGGTTGTAGTTCGAATCCAATTCGAGCTGGTACCACACACCGTATGCGGTGGCGAAGGTGCTCAGGCCGCCGAGACCAAAGTCTTCGTCCGGAGCGGAGCAGCAAGTGCTGCCATCGTATGAACCACCGTCAACAAGCGGGAGAACCACGCCACAGACTTCATCGTTGACCGGGAAGCCAGCGTCGCACACTGCACAGGTGGCCTCGATGACGATGCCAGTCTGAGTGGTGAAGCTGCTGTAGGTACCCACACGCACGAGGTAGTTGTTGCCTTGCTCGGCGTTGATGCTCACGATGGAGTTGAAGGTGCCGGTCGTGCCCGCACCGCAACCAGCCACACCGGAGTCGTCGTTGGTGGCAATCGGAGTGATCGTGCCGTCACCGTTGTCGATGAAGACAATCACGTCCGTGTCAGTCACACCGTTGTCCACGTCAGCAGAAGCACAGGTGTTGAATGTGACCTGGTAGTCCTGGTCCGCGTTGAACTCGTACCAGATGGCACCATTGTCCGAGATGGAGTTGCCGAGAACGGTCGTTCCNTTGTACTCATCACCNTTGGAATTGGCCAAGGAACCGGTCAGNATCAGGTCACAGGCAATGGCCTGGGCATCCTCCGGGTTGTCGTTGGCCGGCGGGAACTCACAAGTGCCATCGTCCACAGAGGCGGAGATGTTGTAGTTGTTGGCGGCAGGGTCGGTACAACCCGGGAAGGAACAGTCTGTGACATCCGTTCCACCGAAGGCCACCGGGTATCCGTCGGTCGGACCGTAGGTGAGAGGAGCGTAAACGTTGCCGAGGTTGTCGGCGATGCCCCAGCCTTCCGTCGTGAAGATTGCGCCAGTGCTGAAGGTGTAGCANCCNATGTCCAAGCAGTTGNTGACTTCAGCCGTCGTCGGACCNGGAGCCANCGTACCCGTGANCACGGTGTCACCNGTTTCTTCGCTGACCAAGTACCAGTCATTGCCGGGGGACCAACCGGAACCGAAGTCGTCTTGGAGGGTCAAGNNGATGCCNAGCTGACCGTTGTCACACACCACNCAAGAACCATCGTCNACNGTNGCGTTCACATCGTAGTTNATGGCGACCGGAGCCGTACAACCGCTCACGCAAGCGCCAGCGGNGGCNCCGAAACCGATGTCGTAAACACCGAGACCACCAGCGTGNAGCTCGTTNCCAGCAAAGTCCGTGATGGACCACAGCGCGAGACCGGCCGGGGTACCACCACCACCGGAGAAGGCGAGGCAGGCATCGTTCGGGACACAGAACTCGTAGTAACCGTCCACCGGGCTGGTTTCGTAGTCCGGAGTGTACAAAGCACCCACGTATCCAGCAGCAAGGATGGTGTCACCCGTAGCTGGGTCATAAATGATGGCAGAGTTGTTGCCCCAGTTCAAGTAGATGTCGTGGGTCAGGTTGAGGATGTAGCTCGTGCTGTCCGCATTGCCGAGGCAGCTCGGCAAGAAGCAGGAACCGTCATCGGCCGTTGCGTCTGCATCGTAGTTGTAGGCATCGCTGTTCGTGCAGCCGCAAGCCACACCAGGTCCAGCCACACCGAAGACGCCGAAGCCGTCGTTATTGGTTTGGTTGTAGAGCACCTCACCGGTGTTGTAGTCGATGATTTGCCACTCCTTCTCGCCCGGGTAGAGACCTCCAGCGAGTTCGAGGGTGTAGCAATCCGTATTGGACAAGCAGAAGATGTCATAACCCTGCTCACCATCGATGAGCGGGAACTGGGCGTTGTCGAGGCTACCCTGGTTGACCACGGTACCACTAGCGTCAGACAAGGTGTAGGTCGTTCCATCCCATCCGTCACCAAAGGTGTCGAACATCATGAACTGAACGAGGGTCTCTCCGTCCTCACAGCTCGGGTAGACACAGCTTCCGTCGTCCACGGTAGCATCTCCGTTGTAGTTCAGAGCGGAGATGTCCGTACAACCGCAGACCTCAGCAGTTTCACCGAAGTAGAAGTTGCTCGTGCCACCTCCTTGGCTGAAGACAAGGGTAGCACCCGTGTAAACGTTGACCAAGCTCAGGCTGATTTCACCGACGAAGGCACCGCCACCAGAATTGAGGGAGTAGCAACCCGGAGTGAGACAGATGGTGTCCTGACCTTCTGCCGGACCACCAGCGAAACCGCCGTTGCCCGTCACGGAAGCGTCGAGGTTGCCACTGGCCACCAACACGCCGTTGTTGTAGAGCTCGTAGGTGTTGCCGTTCCAGCCGTCACCGTAAGAGTCAGACATGTTAACGAAGACCATGGTCTCCGAATCGCTAGGACAAGCGTCCAAGAGGCAGGATCCATCATCGAGGGTGGCCGTATCGTCATAGTTGAGGGCCGTGGGGTCGGTACAACCCGGGACAGCTGACGTCAAGGAGAAGGACCACGTTTCGAGACAGTAGTTGCCGAATCCGCCGCAGAAGGCCACGGAAGCGGAACAAGTACCCGCGCAGTTCAGGCCCCCGCCATCGACGGAGAAACCGGCGCCGCCGTCTCCATAGTTGTCGCTGAGCGTCACGGTGTAGTCACCGGCGCCATAGGCGGCCACGCTGAGGGGGGACGTGGAATTCGCGCCGCCAGGGAAAAGCAAGGCGGGATCAGCCACATTAAAAATGGTGTCGCCGTTAAAGGTCACGATTGCCACATCCGTTTCACTCGGATAGAAATCGGCCTCGAACGTGATCGTCTGTGCTTGGACAGACGCAAAAAGGGCCAAAGCGAATACGCTAAGAGCACCTCGGAGAATGGTCGTTCTCAGGTTCATGATTAAGGTTTTTTCCAATTGCCCTGCCAATATAGAGGAATCATTGGCGAATCCGGAAGCCAAAGCGAACAGAATTCTCACGGCGTGCGACGGGTCAGTGTCGACGAAATTCGCTATTCGACTGATAATCACATACGCATTAGGCAAAAGCCCCGGATATGGACATCCGGGGCTTCTGATAACGGGATCTCTCCCAAAAAAGAAATTTGTCAGCGTCGACACCGACGCCGTTCAACTCATTCGGTACAGGTATCGCCGAAGCTGATGAGGAATTCCAGCAGGTCTGCCGTTGTGGTGGCACCGTCCTGGTTGAGGTCCGTGGGGCAAGGGCTCTGCAATTCAAATTCACAGGAGCCGTTGTCCTGGATGGCCATGACATCGTAGTTCTGGGCGATGTCGTATGTGCATCCCCCGCACCCGTCAAACTCACACTCCTCCAAGATCGTGATGTTCGCATCCGGGTTGTAATTGCACGCGACGGGGACGGTACATCCAGCGATGCAATCCGTATTCCCCACTTCGAAGTATACCGCGGAGCTCGGGGCACCTCCGGAGGCGATGCCACTCGAAGCGCCCAGCAGGGTCCACCCCACTTCAACCGGTATCACACCTGCAGACACCTCCAGATAGTAGCAGCCGTCGGCCAAGCAGAACTCATCGGTGCCTGCCGTTCCTTCCGGCGTCACGGTGAAGCCCACGCTGGGCAACCCACCCTGAGCGAGCAAGGTGCCATTGACATCGTACAAGCTATACTGAGCGCCATTCCAACCGTCACCGAAGTCATCGGTCATGAGCAAGCGCACACACTGGTCAAAGCAGCATGAGCCATCTTCGATGCTCGCATCCTCGTCGTAGTTGCATGCCGATGCATCGGTACATCCAGCGCATTCGCTGTAATCGCAGGTCCCGTTGTCCGCCGTGGCCGCCGGGTTGAAGTTGCACGCACCGGGGTCCGCGCAACCACACACCACTCCACCGAGCGAGAAGTTCTCCTCACCAATGGTGCCACTGACGATTTCACCTTCCAAGCCGTAGAGGGTCCAGCTGATCTCTTCATCAAAATCTCCACCCCCGACGGAGAGTCGATAGCACCCCTCCACCAAGCAGAACGTATCAAAGCCTTCATCGCCACCCAAGAAATTGTCGATATCGAGGATGAACATCGCGCTGTCCAGGCTGCCCTGAATCAGGGTGTCACCCGATGCATCCGTGAGATAATACTCCGCACCGTTCCAACCATCACCGAAGCTGTCGAACATGTCCAACTTCAGCGGAATGCCGTCTGCAGCGCCGACCGGGCATGCACAGCCGAGGTAATCACACGAGCCATCCTCAATGTTGGCCTCAGGGGCGTAGTTGCAGGCCACAGCGTTGGTACAACCCTCCACTGCAGGGGCGCAGGAAAGGGCTATCTCCACGGTGCCGTTGTCATCTGTCACAGGGTCCCCATCCGCATCCTCGGCAGAAACATAGGCATAGTAATGGCGCCCCGGCTCAGAAATGAACTGAACCCAAGCATCGTCCTGGTCAAAGAATCCGCAGTTCACGAAATCCTGTTCCTCCGACGCGTACACCCCGTCCTCCACGGTGAGCACGCACTCGAACAGAGCGGGGATGCCGCCGGCACAAATGGCGTCACTCACATACAGGTTGAGCTTCGAATCGATGTTGGACCCACACAGGCTCAGCGTGTGCAGGTCACCCGTTCCTTCAAACGTGTACCAGATGCCAGGTCCTGGGACCGGGTCACATCCATTGATCAGGTTGGGCGCGCCAAGGTTGGTCGCCCCACCGGTTGATCCCGTGGCCGGAACTCCGCAGGCCAGTTCAATGGCCGTGCCGCAAGTGTTGTTGGCCGGAACCACATTCAGATAGTTACAGGAACCATCGTCCATGGTGGCTTCCGAATCGTAGTTCGGGGCAACGGGGTCCATGCATCCGAGGTACACGCCCGTGGTCACGAACTGGTATTGTCCGCAATCCTCCGGGTCGGTGGTGAACACATAGAACAGGTAGTCAGTATTGGGCTGAAGCACGGTGAATTCACTGATTTCACCCGCACACTGCTCACTGACGAGGCATCCCACCTGCGCCTCGAGGTCACCGCACTCTCCCACATCGAAGATCGCCAAGCCAATGTTGGCTGCACTTAGGTTGAGCAGGTCAAAGAAGAAGGTCTCATAGTCGAGGCTGTTGAACTGGTACCAAACTCCGTAGCTCGTCTGGAAGCCGGCGAGGAAGCTCACGTTGACGTTGTCTGGGCTGGAGCAACAGACCGAACCCACATGGGGCAAGCCATTCAGAAGCTCGAGCGCATCCGAACACGCATCGTTGATGGGGGCTCCACTGGCACAGTCCACACACTCCACGGAAAGCAGGAATTCCTGACCGCTGGTGTACTGGCTAAATCGCGTCACATAGATGTAGTAATCCTGTCCCTGTTCCACGTTGAAGGCCACCTCACTCATGAAACCGTCCTCACAACCATCGTCATTTCCCCCGAGACAGCTCAGGTTGTCCAAGTCTCCCCCCACGGCTTCGAAGACGAACACTTGGGAGTCGAAGAGCGGATTGCCGGCAGGGTTGAACGCATCCGTGCCACAAGTGCTCACCACCATTTGCTGGTCCGCCTGGGCATTGAACACATACCAGACGCCCGCGGCATTGATGTCCTGACCGGAGCACGTGGTGCCGACCAGCCCCTCACCATCAATGGCATAGGTCAGCGTGCCCGCAATCTGGGCACCACACTGAACGGCCTGGGCACTGTAGGCATAGTTGTTGTCCGGCGGGCACTCGCAAGAGCCGTCGTCCAAGCTGGCACTCGGATTGTAGTTGATGCAGAAGGGGTCGGTGCAACCGATGATCTCACAATTGCCGGTTTCACCGATGTCCAATCCAAAGGCGGACACTTCGTCCGTTCCCGTACCGTAGAAGTTGCCGACGGCATCTTCGAGGTACCACCCTATGTCCTCCGAATCGTCGCCGGGCGTGATGTCGAAAGAGTAACATCCCGGCGCCAAGCAGACAAGGTCCGTTCCTGCAGTCAGTCC
The DNA here is from genome assembly GCA_002683735.1 of Flavobacteriales bacterium. Next base: position 2,410 of record NYTZ01000091.1, on the reverse strand, counting down.
ATCGCCCTGGTCCGCCTGATCTAGCGTGCCCGTGGCCTCAATGTCTCCGGTCTCATCGGAGATGTAGTACACACCGCCATTCCAACCATCGCCAAAGGCGTCTGTCATGCGGACTTCCAGAATCAGCTCACCCGGACCGCAGTAGACACAGCTTCCGTCATCGATGGAAGCAGCGGGGGTGAAGTTGGTTGCGTTGAAATCAGTACAACCGTAGCAGGAGAAGTTGCAGAAGCCACTGTCATACACTGCGTTCGGACTGAAGTTGCAGGCCGTCGGGTCCGTGCAACCCACAGGGCAGGACACTTCACCCAAGGTGATGCGGTCCGCGCCGCTGATTTGCTGGTCTCCGAATTCGGCCTCGTCTAGGGAGCCGGTGTAGACCACTTCGCCATCGAACGTGCTGAACGTATAGCTGCCGTTGTTCCAACCGTCCTGGAAACTGTCGAACATCTCATAGTTGTAGCAGCCCGCAGGGAGGCAGATGGCGTGGATGCCGGCTCCGCCGAAGTCCACGACGGTATTGGTCTCCATGTTGCGAATGTTCCAGCTGATTTCACCATCCCAGCTTCCGCCGCCGACTTCCAAGAAAAAGAAGTACTCGTCAAAGCAGCACGTGCCATCGTCGTAAATGGCCTCCGCATCAAAGTTCACGGCTCCCGCTTCGGTACAGCCGTAACAGCTGTAGTCGCAATCCCCATTGGAAATGGTGGCCATCTGGTCGTAGTTGCAGGCCGTGGGGTCAGTGCAACCCTGGCAGGTCAAGTACTCGCAACTGCCATCATTGAAGTTCGCCGCAGGGTCATAGTTGCACGCCTCTTCTTCGGTACATCCTTCATTCAAGCAAGCCGGCGCCCCCACATAAAAGAACTCTTGGATGGTGCCCCCGGCCACACCGGGTCCCCCTTCCAAAATGACCTGCTCGCCGAGCAGCACTTCCCAAGAAGCCTCCACAGCGAGGTTGTCAAAATCCAACTGAAGCACATAACAATCATCCGTCACGCACAATTCAAGGTCAACCGATGCACCTTCCGTGAATTGCACACTGCCCAGCTCCATGCCGCTGAGGTTGCCGACCGCCGCACCTCCGATGTTGCCCTGTGCGTCCACCCAACCATTGGAAAAGGCGTCATACAGGCGAACCGTCAAACACGATTGGTAGCAACAGGAACCATCGTTAAAACCGGCTTCCGGGTCATAGTTGCACGCGGCATCATCCATGCAACCGGGAATGCCATCCAACTGGGTCAAGGAAAAATTGAAGGCCGCAGCTGGACCATTGGTCAACTCCCCCTCACAAGTGCCCCCACAAATGAATGGCAGATTGGTGGTGTTGACCTCGAAGCTCAAGCCACCGTCGGCACCCGCATCCAGCAAGATGATGGTGTAGGTGTCTTCCCCATATTCGGAAAGGTCGATGGTGTAGCTCTGGTTGAACCCATTGGTGCTCCAGATGTCGCCCTCATCCAAGTTCACGATTTGACCTTGGGTCAGGCTCGTCACTGCGACCCCGTATTGGGTGGCGTAAAAATCCGGGTAGAGCGTAATGGACTGCGCATTCGCCTTGGTAAAGGCGAACAGAGCGGTGGTCAGAAAGCCGATTGCCAAGGCAGCGCGGCAAGTGTTGCGGAGCGTCATAGATCCAGCGGTTGCTAATTCGGTCAGGGCGAGAGGCAGTGGCGTTGGTCGTCACTTTACACCTTTTGGCCACATGAAAGATACAACGCCTTTTTGGCCAAAACAACTCTACATCGACACTCTAAACTTCGCTGAAGGGTTAAAAACAACTCACCAAATCAATTTTTTAACCCCTCAACGCCCTTCAGGAAATCACCCAATCCACTCAGGACCACATCTCTGCATGCCAACTTTCGTCGAAGGTCTTGACCAAATACCCTTTGTCCGAACGGGCATCATTTAAGCTCGACACCAAGGGATCCACGACTTCTGTTTCACCGCTCACGACACCGGCCTTGCGCATCGCCCAAAACTCTGAGGTCCGCGTCGCCGCCCATTTGCCGCCAGGCTGACGCCAGACCACTTGATGCCGATCGAACCAATTGATGCCGGCTTCCGCCCCATGCGCCCGCACGAAGCCCACCAACTTGTCAATGCTGCACCCGGTCGCCCCAGCCTGCTGCTCGTCGAGCCCTACCACGAGAACGCGGCCATACAGTACCTCGGCCGCCGCCAACAACGCCGCTCCATGGGCTGACCAACTGCCGAGGAAGCCCCCCAGCTTCGCCAGCAAATCCTGCTGTTCTTCGGGCTTCAAATCGCGGTCCGCAGTGTGCACCCAAAGCCGGGCGTGACCCGGTAAATCGTGAAACGTCATGCCGTGAAATTAGCGCGTGCTGCCAGCCTGCCCCACCATCGCCCGCTCCCGAAGCCACGGCAACAGCACCAGCATCAA
>NYTZ01000090.1 GCA_002683735.1 Flavobacteriales bacterium | reverse complement strand
AATAAACTGCACGAAGACGATGCAACTTCTGGAGCGCTTGGCATCAGATTCACGGAGAAACTCACCTACGGCCAAGGCAAGAAGCTTGGATTCATCTCCCAGGAGATCGGCCGCGAGATCAACACGCTCGGCAGCAAGAGCCAAGATGCCGGCATGCAGCGCATCGTTGTCCAAATGAAGGACGAGCTCGAAAAGATCAAGGAACAGGTCCTTAACGTCCTCTGATGTCTCCCACCATGTCCACTGCGGATCCCGCCGCAAACCGCGACCCAATGGTGCCCACAGGCAAGGCTTTGGCGTTCTGCGCACCTTCGGGATCCGGCAAGACCACGCTCGTCCGCTGCCTCATGGCCGGACGCGGTGACCTGGCGTTCAGCGTCAGCGCGACCAACCGCGCCCCGCGTGGTGAGGAGCAGGACGGCGTGGACTACCATTTTTTGGACACGGCAGCTTTCCGGTCGCGNGTGGNGCAGGGCGACTTCCTCGAATGGGAAGAGGTTTATGACGGGCGCCTCTACGGAACGTTGAAGTCGGCCGTGGACACCATCTGGGCGCAAGGCCGTCATGTGATGTTCGATGTGGATGTCGAAGGGGGCATCCGCCTCAAGGCTTTGCTGGGCGACCACATCCAAACCTTATTTGTCCAGCCGCCTTCCCTCGAAGTGCTCGAGGCGCGGCTGCGTGGCCGAGGCACGGACAGTGAGGAGGAGATCGCCCGTCGGCTGGCCAAGGCCGAGCGCGAGCTGGCCCGTGCAGCGCACTTTGACGTGGTGATCGTCAACGACGACCTCGACGACGCCTGTGCTGAATTGGACCGGGTCGCCGANGCCTTTCTCGGTCCCGAAAACACGGACGCATGAGGGTCGGGCTGTACTTCGGTTCCTTCAACCCCATTCACACCGGTCACCTGATCATCGCACAGCACATGCTGTCGCACCATGGGCTCGATGAAGTCTGGTTCGTGGTGACCCCGCACAACCCGATGAAGGAAGCGGATGGCCTGGCTCCAGAACAAGACCGACTGGAGATGGTCCGCCGGGCCGTGGCCGACAACCCCAGGTTGGCCGCCGAGGACGTCGAATTCGGATTGCCCCGGCCCAACTACACGGCGCACACGATGGATTGCCTGTCCAAGCGTCACCCGGACAAGCAGTTCCGCATCATCATCGGCGAGGACAACCTGCGGACCTTGCAGCAATGGGCCCGCTGGCGGGAATTGGTGGACGGGTANGGCTTCCTCGTCTACCCTCGGGCTTATGCCGAAGGCGAGGTGCGAGAAGTGGAGGGCACCGTGGCGCCTGACGGGCAGCACATCATCTTGAGTGACGCGCCCATCATCAGCATTTCGAGCACGTACCTCCGCGAGTCCTTGGCCCAAGGGGATCTGGTGCGTTACCTGCTGCCGGATGCAGCAGCCGAGGTGATTCGGGACAAGGGCCTCTACGCTTTCAGGGAAGGCTGATCACGTGTTGTTGAACGCGCTCATCGTGCGTTGAAGCCCCACAAAGGCGAAGGACCGCATCAGGTCTGTGACCTTGCCGAGGCGCTCTGCCATCTTGTCCTCTTCCTCCTTGCTGAAGGGCCCCAGCACATGGTCCACCTGTCGGCCTGGGCCGAAATCCGCGCCAACACCAAAACGCAAGCGGGCATAGTTGGAGGTGCCGAGTACGGCTTGAATGTCCTTCAGTCCGTTGTGACCCCCATCGCTGCCCTTTCCGCGCAAGCGCAACGTTCCGTAGAGCAGGTGGATGTCGTCGGTCACCACCAGAAGGCGGTCCAACCCGAGCTTCTCCGCATCCAACCAATGTCGGACCGCTTTGCCACTCAGGTTCATGAAGGTGGATGGCTTGAGCAGGACGAGCTGGCGGCCCCGATGCTTGCACCGGGCCACGTCGCCCAACCGGTCCGCCTTGAAGGAGGCGCCACTCGCCTCCGCCAACGCATCCAGTGCCATGAAGCCAATGTTGTGGCGCGTACGCGCATATTCAGCTCCGGGGTTGCCGAGGCCGACCAACAGGTACTTCATGGTTCAGCGGGGGTTATTCCTCAGCTGCAGCGGCCTCCTCGCCACCTTCTGCTTCTCCACCTTCTCCACCTTCTCCATCTTCACCAGCAGCGGCAGACATGGCGGCACGCGTGCGCCTCACACCGAGAACGACGGCGGAGTCGTTGAGGGGTACGGTGCACCCTTCGACGGTGATGTCCGCCACACGGATTGAGTCTCCGATTTCGAGAGGGCTGATGTCGACGCTGATGCTTTCCGGAATACTGTCTGCAAGACCGACCACCGGGAGGCGGCGATACACGAGGTGGAGGCGACCACCGTTCCGAACACCCACGCTGGTGCCGGACGTGGTGACCGGAAGCTTGACCTGAATCGGCTTGTCCGCGATGACCTGCAGGAGGTCGAGGNGGACAATGCGGTCAGTCACCGGGTGGAACTGGATGTCCTGCACGATGCAGTCATACGTGGTGCCGCCGACTTCGAATGCCATGCGGTACGTGTCCGGGGTGAAGACCAGCTTGTTCAGTTGGACTTCGTTCACGTGGAAGTGAACCTGCTCGGAGCCGCCGTACAGCACGCCGGGGACTTGCCCCTTGGCGCGGAGTTCGGCTGCATCCTTTTTCCCTACGCCCTCACGAGGAGAGCCGCTCAATGAAGCAGTTTTCATGTTGTGTATTTAGGTAATGAGGAAATGCGAACTGATGCTCTCGTTCTGGACCAAGCACCGGATGGCGGTGGCAAAGAGGTCCGCTGAATCGAGCACGGTGATCTTGTCTGTGGGCTTGTCGTCGCGCAACGGAATGCTATTGGTGACAACCAGCTCGGTCAGGGCGCTGTCGGCGATCCGCTCGTAGGCGGGGCCGGACAAAACGGGGTGGGTGCAGACGGCACGGACGCTCGTCGCGCCGTGTTCCTTCATCAAGCCGGCAGCCTTGGTGAGGGTGCCGGCCGTATCGCAGATGTCGTCGACGAGGACCACATCCTTGCCTTCGACGTCGCCGATGACGCGCATGCTGGCGACTTGGTTGGCCACTTTCCGCTGCTTGTAGCAGATGGCCATGTCCACACCGAGGTACTTGGCGAAGGCGTTGGCCCGCTTCGTTCCACCGGTGTCAGGCGTGGCGATGAGCAGGTTGTCGGTGTTCATCTTCTCGAGGTAGGGGAGGAAGACGGCGCTGCCGTAGATGTGGTCCACCGGCACCTCGAAGAAACCTTGGATTTGGTCAGCATGGAGGTCCATGGTGATCACACGGTCTACACCGGCAGTGGTCAGCATGTTGGCGATGAGCTTGGCTCCNATGGCCACCCGGGGGGCGTCCTTCCGGTCCTGACGAGCAAAGCCGAAATAGGGGATGACCGCTACAATGCGCTTGGCCGACGCGCGCTTGGCCGCATCGATGAGCATGAGCAATTCGAGCAGGTTGTCGGTCGGGGGGAACGTGCTCTGCACAATGACCACCTCTTTGCCACGGACCGTCTCTTCGATGCTCACCCGAAACTCGCCATCGCTGAAGACGGTGTGCTTCACTTCCGCAAGCGGGGTACCGTACCCCATGGCAATGCGGGCACCCAGGTCCTTGGAGGCAGAACCAGCCAAAATGCGGATGGGCGAGTCGTTCATGGCGCTGTTAAAGGCCGCAAAGATAGGTTGCACGAGGCTGCGGCGAACCGACCCCTAATTTTACGTCATGCGCCAACGCCGCACCGCCATCCTCATCTTGGGAATGGGCAGCCTCCTCATGGGGCTGCTTGCGCTGCAATTCAGCTGGATTCGCGCATTGGTCGACTCGCGCAGCACCCTCTTCGACGAGCAGGCCCGGACGGCGTTGGTGGAGGTGCAATCTATGTTGGATCTCTCGGGGGTGGCCTTCCCGCCGATTCCTACCGATGGCCTCGCCCCAATGGTGGGTCCTGGCGCGGACAGTTTGTCCGCACTGCGGGCGGAGGCGGCACTGGAACGGGAGCGGGGCATGGCCATTGCAGACAGCCTTTTGTCGGCCGTGCTTCGGAACCGCAACGTGGACTTTCCCTTCCGGTCGGCGCTGTTGGACCGCTATGGCCGGCCCATTTACCTGCAAGATCAAGATGTGGACAGACTCGAGGCGTTTTCCGAGGCGGGCTATCGCATCCCCGTCGGAGATGAACAGACGCTCGAAGAGGTCCAGTTGTACACCGTCATTTTTCCGCAGAAATCGTGGGTGCTCGCCAGCGATATGTGGTGGCAACTCACCGCCAACCTCCTCCTNATGGTGGTGTTGGTGTTCTTCACGGCTTACGCGGCGTCTGGATTGCGCAAGGCCGAGCGCCTCAACCGGCTCAAGAGCGATCTGATCAACAACATGACCCACGAGCTAAAGACGCCCATTTCGACGATCGGACTGGCAGGGGAAGCCCTGCTTGACCCGGCCATGTCAGGCGACCCTGACAATGCGCGCTACTACGTGCAGCTGATTCGCTCTGAAAACAAACGGCTGGGGCAGCTTGTGGAGAACGTCTTGCGCGCCGCCATGTTGGACCAGGGCGAACTGGAGCTCTACCGTCAGACCATCAACTTCCACGACCTCGTGGAAGAAGTCCTGCGCAACCATGCGATTCACATCCGCAAACAGGGGGGGGCTGCGGCCAGCCAGCTAAAGGCCACCAACCCTTTGATCGAGGGCGACCGGACCCATTTGATGAACGTGGTCTTCAACCTCGTGGACAACGCCATCAAGTACGGTGGAGACCAACCGCGCCTCACCGTGCGGTCTTGGAATGATGCGGACCGTCTGCATGTGGCCTTCACCGACAATGGCATTGGAATCGCCAAAGAGCATTTGGGCAAGGTTTTTGATAAGCTGTATCGAGTACCCACCGGAAACGTCCATGACGTGAAGGGCTTCGGCCTGGGTTTGAGCTACGTGAGTGCAGTGATGCAGCAACATGGCGCGCAAATCGACGTTGTGAGTGAGTCCGGCGAGGGCAGCACTTTCACTTTGGTCTTTCCCCAAACGACGTCATCATGAAGCAACAGCTCGACATTCTCCTCTGCGAAGACGACCCCAACCTCGGTAAACTCCTCTCCGACTTCCTGGTTCGGAAAGGATACAACGCCACCTGGGCCCAAGATGGCGCCCAAGGCGTCCGCCAGTTCCGGGTGGGCTCTTTCGATTTTGTGATCCTCGACGTCATGATGCCGGTCAAGGACGGGTACCAGGTCGCCGAGGAAATCCGGGGCTTGAACCGCCATGTGCCCATCCTCTTTTTGACCGCCAAGAGCCAGCGAGAGGACACGCTGCAAGGATTCAAAGTGGGGGCGGACGACTACATGACCAAGCCCTTCTCTATGGATGAGCTTGAGGCGCGTATCGAGGCCATTTTGCGCCGTTCGGCCGCCTTGCCCGACGCGGAGGAAGAAGTGGGTGAGATGACCATCGGCCACTACGCATACGACTACAACCGACAGGAATTGCGGCTTGGAGACGCGGCCCAGCGGTTGACAACCAAGGAAAACGAGCTCCTCTTCTTGTTGGCCAAGGCCAAGAATGCCCTGTTGGAAAGGGAATACGCCCTCAACGCCATCTGGGGCGACGCGAATTACTTCAACGGCCGAAGCATGGACGTCTACATTGCCAAGCTCCGCAAGCACCTCAAGGAGGACGAGCGCGTGGAGATTCTCAACGTGCATGGAAAGGGGTTCAAGCTCATCGCCGACTGACCCAGGCGGCAGGGTGAGGACCGAAATGGAGGCGCTACCTTGTCCATCCGTTTTCCGCCCGCATGATCCCCAAGGACACCGTCGACGCCATCCTACAGGCCACCATCATTGAAGATGTGGTCTCGGATTTCGTCCAGCTCAAAAAGAGCGGGACGAGCCTGCGTGGATTGAGCCCCTTCACCAACGAGAAGACCCCTTCGTTTTACGTGGTGCCCGGCAAAGGCATCTTCAAATGTTTCAGCTCCAACAAGGGCGGCAGTGCCGTGACCTTCCTGATGGAGCACGAGAAGCTGTCCTACCCGGAAGCACTGCGCTGGTTGGCCAACAAGTACGGCATCGAGATCCAGGAGCGGCAGCTAACCCAGGAAGAGCAGGAGGAAAAGACCGAGCGCGAGAGTTTGGCCAACCTCGCAACGTGGGCACAGAAGTGGTTCACCGAGCAATTGATGCAAACCGGAGAGGGCAAGAGCGTGGGCCTCGGCTACCTGCGGCAACGCGGTTTCGGGGACGCGACCATCGAGGAATTCGCCATTGGTTATTGCCCGGACACGCCTTGGGGGCAACCGGGTGCTTTGGTCGAAGCCGCCAAACAGGCCGGTTATCAGGAGAAGTGGTTGGAGGCGAGCGGACTGGCCAAGCGCCGGGACGATGGGACCCTGTACGATTTCTACCGGGGCCGAGTCATTTTCCCAATCCGTGACGTCACCGGCCGGTTCATCGGATTCGGTGGCCGGACGTTGAAGACCGACAAGAAAGTTCCGAAGTACATCAACAGTCCCGAGAGCCCGCTTTATGACAAGTCGCGGGCGCTCTATGGGATTCACCTCGCCCGCAATGAAGTCGTGCGCGAGGACCGATCTATCCTGGTGGAGGGTTACACCGACGTTATGGCCATGCGCCAGTCCGGGGTGCAGAATGTCGTGGCGAGTTCTGGGACTGCCCTGACCGTTGAACAGGTGCGGTTGCTTCGCCGGTTCAGCAAGCAGATGACGATGCTGTTCGACGGGGACCCCGCCGGACTGCGCGCTGCTATCCGCGGCGTGGACATCGTTCTTGGCGAAGGGTTGGACGTGAAGGTGGCCGTCCTTCCGGACGGAGAGGACCCCGACACCTTCGCCAAGCGACTCGGCAAGGAGGCCCTGATGGAGTGGCTGGACCAGAACAGCCTCGACTTCATCCGCTTCAAGATC
>NYTZ01000089.1 GCA_002683735.1 Flavobacteriales bacterium | reverse complement strand
AGACGGGGCGCTCCTGGATGATGCCCGTGACGGGGGCATTAACAGCGAGGTAGGTGTCGAGCTCCTCGTTGGCGATGCTCAAGACAAAATCAAAAGCCCGGACGCGGTCAATGTTGTCGTTCCAAACGCCCAGCTCCCGGGTAATCAGGGGGTCGGTCTCGAGATTGTTGGCGAGGAAAAGGTAAAAGGACTCGCCATTGGTCGGAAGCTTGATTTCCTCCCCGCCTTCATCGTCGGAAGCGGACTCTTCGCCGAGGTCCCAGCGGGCCACTTTATCGGTCTCCGACACCAATTGGGTGTGGGCTGGATCCGCCCAGATCCGCTCGGTGTATTTCACTTCCACAGCCACTTCGTAGCGCTTGGCGCCCGGCGTGGAACTCCACTTGAAGTTGATGTTGGGATAGGTGACCGTGCCGCCGGTTCCGCTCGCGAAATTCAAGCTGAAGCCAGGAATGCCGGCCGGCGGGTTGCTGATGTTGCCCAAGGACTCGCCAATCAGCGTGGTCACGGCCTTGAGTGCCGGACGGCCATCGGTGAAGGCCACGGTCATGCGGTACACCCGAAGGTCGTCGTTGTCATTGGGAGCGGCGATTTCGAGTCCGCCAGGGGTTTCGAAATGGTAGGCCCGATATTCCGGACCGAAGAAGATGCCGTTGTCGTCTTTGTCCTGAAGGACCGTGTCCTGAGCCGTGAAGGTGAACAACGGGGTTTGAAAGCCCGTGTCTCCACTGTCAAACCCTTCCACCGTGATGCTCACCGCGCCAGGGGCATACTCGCTGCTGTCGGCTTCCTGGGCAAAGACGAGGTTGTTGCCCTCCCCAAGCCAGGTCCGGTTGACGCGAACCCACTGCTCGTCCGCGGCGGGGTCAAGCAAACAGAAGGCTAGCGTGCGCTCCTCATACGGGGCGTTGAGGTCGACCTCGGTGCTGCACCCCCAACCAAGGAAGATGACAAAAAAGAGGAACCAGACGGGGGCCTTGCGCTTCACCATGGTGCGAAGTTAGCATCCGAGGCCAAGCAAGAAGGCCATGGTGTCCACCCCGTCCGCGTAATCCGCAAGGCCGGGCTTCTGGGCCGCTCCAAAGGGCAAGCCGCCCTGTCCCACACGGCACTGGATGTCGCCCGCGCCTTCTTCGAGGCGGGCNTCCACCTCGGCGAGGTCGTCGTACCGCTGGTAATGCAGGGCGCCNACAGGCGACACCCATTGCGGGTCTTCCTTGAACAGCACGAAGCCGTTCTCGAGCAGGTCCACCGCTTCCATCAACCACAGGGCCTTGTGGTAGGTGTAGTTGTTGTAGTAGCGATGGTGGTCAGACAAGTGGGCCCATCCAACCAGCGCCCCGAAGATGCGGTCGAGGTCAAAATCGCGCGGAATGAACACCTGCGTGACGTTCCGGCACCCCAATCCGAAATAGCGGAAGATGTCATTGGAGAGGTCGACCAATTGCGCTTCGGTTTCGGAGCCGTCCAAGACCGCGACTGAGGTCCGCTGGCCGCGGATAATGTGGGGCAACTTGCTGAAATAGTGCTGGAAATAGCGTCCGCTGTTGCGGCTGCCCGTCGCGATGACCGCGTCGAATCCATCCAGCCGCTCCACCACTTTCACTTGCTCACCAATGCCCGGACACACCGCAGACCAGCCCTTGAGGAGGGTGGCGATCAAATGGGCATCGTCCCGGCTGGGCTTGGCCTTGACCCGGTGACCGGACACCACGCCGCAAATCAAGTCGTGCAGCCCGACAAACGGAATGTTGCCGGCCATCACGATGCCGACCGTTCGAGGCACGACATCGCCCGCCTGCCCTTCCAATCCGTCAAGCCAAGCCTCCACAGCTTCGGGTGCCAGGGCGTCCGTCCAGACCTCCGCAGCGTGTTTGACTTCGGACCAGGTAAACCAGCCGTTGGCGTGTTCCGCAGTGCGCATGGCGGCATGCAACGGGGCCCATGCAGCTTCCGGCGACCCTTCGCCAGCAGCAGCCAACCCTGCTCGGAGGGCGGCGAGCACCGTGCGTGCGCGCTGGACATCGACGGTGGAAGAAGAGACGTTGTGGGTTTCCATTGGGAGAACTGAATCGGGATGCAAAGATGGTCCGCAACAATGGAGGGCCTCAACAGTTATTTTTATCGAGCAGAAAGACAGACGCCATGGCCATCATGATCACCGACGCCTGCATCAATTGCGGTGCCTGCGAACCNGAATGCCCCAACAACGCCATCTATGAAGGTGGTGCCGAGTGGACCTTCGAGGACGGCACCGGCCTTCAGGGCACGAGCGACCATCCCGTCACTGGAAGCATTGTGGCCGACGCNACGCAAGAACCCGGCAGCATGGACGTTTACTATATCGCCACCGACAAGTGCACCGAATGTGTAGGCTTCCACGACGAACCCCAATGCGCCGCCGTCTGCCCGGTAGATTGCTGCGTAGACGACCCGGACCACCGGGAATCGGAGGACCAGCTGCTGGCCAAGAAGGCCTTCATGCACCTCTGATGCGCACCGGGCTTCTGGCCTTGGCGTTGGGGAGCGGCCTGTGGATGGCCGCTCAGTCCGACCCCTTCTCTTCGATTCGTCCCCTTCACGCCGCCCTGTCTGCCTGCACGGGTGATGACTGCATCGCGCTGAGCGATTCGCTNGCGACAGCGCTNGAGCAAGGCTTGTCCGAACCCGGCGCCTTTTCCGATTGGCCCGCAGAAACCGACTTCATGGCTGCCGTGGCATCTGCCAATGGAAAGGTGCGCGCCTTCACCTGGAATTGGCCCCACCTCGACCGGACCTCCGGGTATGGCGGGCTCATCGCTGACCAGGACCAAGACGGCGCCCTGCGGTTCACCCGGTTGCTCGACCTGTCCAGTGCCGATCGGCCCACGGACCAGCGGAGCCTCCAGCCCGAAGATTGGTCCGGTGCGCTGTACTTCTCCATGGTNCCCGACCCCGTGGATAAGAACACTTACCTCCTGTTGGGCTGGGACGATGCCGATGCCCAAGTCACCCGGAAGGTCATCGAACCCCTTCAGCTTCGGCCCCGAGGTATTCGGTTCGGGGCACCTGTCCTGCAAGGTCAACGGGGCATGCAACGGCGGCACATCCTCGAATACGCCGATGCCGTTCAAGCCTCGCTTCGGCACCAACCGGCCACCAGGGGACGAAATGCCCAACCTGAATCCATTGTCTTTGACCACCTCGCGCCCCGGGAACCCCACTTGACTGGAATCACGGCCTACTATGGCCCGGACATGACCTTTGACGCTTTTGTCCCGGGCAAGAAAGGCCGCGCACCCTGGGTCCTGCAGGAAAACATCGAGGTGATTCAAGCCCTGCCCTCCGACCGCCCGTTCAACGATCCACGTCCGCGAAACCGTCGCCGCAACCGACGTTGAGCTGGGTGCGTCATCGTATCTTCCATTCATGCTTCAACGCTCCCTCGTGCTGCTGTGTGCAGTCTGCTGTCTTGCCCTGACCTCCTTTGCCCAGGATCACCTCATCGACCAGGTCTACGGCACCTCCCCAGACCGTCCTGAGGGCTATGCATTTACCCACGTCATCCACTATGACCTCGTTCAGCGCGTGGAGGCGGGCGAAGGATTGCCCCTCAACAAGGTCGAGGGCCAAATGGACCTCTTCTACACCCCGGGGGACAGCGCCTATGCGCGCCAACTCGTCCTAGATGGCATGACCCTGACCCACGTCGGCGACCTGCGTCTCGGAATGCGGTATGCGTTGAGTGATCTTGGCACGGCCAAACTGGGCACGGAGACCTCCTTGAGCAGCGCCATGCTCGACACCATCCAAATGTCGAGGGTTTCTGGTGACCGGGAAATCGATGGTCGGATGAGTGCACATTACTGGCAGGAAGAAGGCACCGTCATCAATGAGCTTTGGGCCGACAGCCAAGCCAGCGCTGAAGAAGTCAGCATTGGCCGTCTCTGGCCCCGGTTCGAACCTGGATTCCAATCGCTCGCCATTGGGACCTATGTCGGACTGGCAACGCGCTGGGTCTCGATCGACACGGAATTCAGCCGGGAGCCGCGCGTGGTGCTCCAATTCAAGGGAACGGAGGAATTGGAGTCTCCAGTGGAGATTTCACTGGAGGGTTTTGCCTTTCCCGTCAGCCCTGGCGACATGATGCGCCAGCGCCTCGAAGCCGAGCGCCAGTGATCAACCGCCTTTGAAGCGCACTTCGGTCGCCCCGTGGCCATACTTCCGTGGGTCGCCCTGCCGGCACGTACACTGCGGCCAGTAAGCGGTGAGGGCATCCCGGATCTCCTGCCGCAGCCGGCCCTGTCCCACCCCGTGGATAAAGACGATCCGCGGAATCCGTTTTTCCTCCGCACGCCGCATCATGCGGTCGAAGTGCTCCATCTGCAGGTTGAGCATCTCATGGGGCGTGGCGCTGTCCCGCGCACCGGTGAGGGCATGAAAATGCAAGTCGACCTCCATGTGCTCGTCCCGCTTCCGCATGTTGGTCGCATTGGGGTTGCGGTACTTCACTTCGAAGTCCTTCTGGGCCTTCTTCAGAACGGTCGCATCCACATTGCGCTCGAGCAATTCGCCTTTGCTGATCTCTTTGGACGCATAAGCCTTGGCCTCCTCGGCGGCATTGGGCACCGCCAGACAATCCTTGGCGGGAAACCGCATCGGAAAGCCATCGCCGTCTTCGACCAACAGGACCGTCCCCCCGTCTTCCACAGCCTGCACCACCCCTTCACCAGATTGGTGGAGAAAGCGCACGCGATCGCCGACGGAAAAGGTGGAGCTCATGGGAACAAAGTAAATTGCAGCGTGCGCACTTTGTTTCCCCGGGCGACGTCTTGTTTTGTTTGGCTCCTCGGCCTCCCTCTCGCGGCCGGGGCGCAAGAGACGCTGGACACCAATGCGGTTCCGGCGGGCTTTCGGCCCTATGTGCACCTGCTCGGTTCGGCCGAAGTGGTGGCGCCGGAAAGCGGGCCGAATTGGCGGGCCATGGACATCGGCGACTTCGACGAGAACCGCAAGAAGTACCAGGAGCTAGAAGAAATGGTACTCGCCGTCTGGCCGCGCGTGCAGATCATCACCGTGATGCTCGACACCCTGCATCCGACCTTTTTGTCCGGAATCCAAGCCGTGCCGTCCGACACGCTGCGGGCCCATCGGCAACAGGTCCAAGACGAAAAGGCAGAGGCCAAAGCAGAACGCAAGCAGAATCGCAAGGAAAACAAGAAGCGCAAGAAGGCCGACCTGCCTGAAGAAGACGCCCTCACGCTGGACATTGGTGCCGACTCAAACGGCCCCGACACCCTGTTCATGCCGGACGTGGACTGCTGGATGGCCATGCAAGAGCAGGATGGCTATGTCCGGACCGACAGCCTCAACGCCGAGGGCGAGCGCATGCTGCTCCGGGACCCCGAATTCGAAGACGAGATGGGCATGAAGGCCGCTTTCCTCATCGTGCACCTGCTCGACCGGCAAAATCCGGGCATGGTGGACTTCGCCGACGACTACGCCAAAGCCATCAAGCTCCCTTACTGGCGGACCATCAAGATGTTCAGCCGCCTCACCGGCTATCGCCTCAACCGCAGCTACGACCCCGAAGGCGCAGATGGCCGCATCGAACACATCATCCGCAAGCACGGTCTCGACCTCCTCGACCCGCCCTGCTCACCGAAGTGATCAACGCAGAGCGCGGCCGGCTTCGACGTCCTCGATGAATGCGGTCACCCCGCCCATGAAGGCTTCCTGGTCGTCCCACATGCAGAGGTGGGAACCGTCGGCACAATGCAGCGACCGGCCGTTGGCCACGAGACCGGCTTGACTCTTCATTTTGTCTGGATCCATCGTATCGTGCTCCGCGCCCACCATCAGGGTCGGCACCGTGATTTCGCCGAGGCGGTTGGTGATGTCCCAGTCGATGAGGCGCCCACCCACGCGGAACTCGCTCGGGCCCTGCATCAGGTCGTACAGCTTGTAGTTGAGCCGATCGAAGGAACCGGTGATGGCCTCGGGCCA
>NYTZ01000088.1 GCA_002683735.1 Flavobacteriales bacterium | reverse complement strand
TACACGGTCGCGTATTTGATTCAATTTGATTGGTTGTTGGGCAATTGGTCCACGCCTTACGTATTGATGGTGGTGGTGGCGGTAATGGTCATGGTGTTGTTGACTGTGCGCCGAGAAGAGAGCGGCCTCGACTTTGGCCGTGCGTTTGGCCTCGCCTTCTTGGCGGGGTGGTTGGCCCGCATCGGTTACAACTTGTTCAATGTGCTGTTCTTCAATCTACTGCGTCCAGATTTGGGCGCCGCTTACGCCGATCTCGTGCTGGAGAAGTCCGTCGAAGCCTTCGCAGCATTTGGCCTGGATGGGGGCATGCCTTCGGAGATGGGGGGGGTGCCCCTGGAAACGGTCATCCGCGATCAGGCGGTGTGGTCCATTTCTCCTGCAGGACAGGCGGTGGACGCATTGACGGGCATGGTCTGGGTGGCCATTGTGGCTTTGGTGGTGGCCGCCATCCTCCGTCGTCCGGCTGACTCTGACGGATTCAAGGGCTGAGCGGTCGTATCTTTCCGAGCCCAAGCCAGCACACCGTGGACACCCGAGATTTGACCGCATCCGCCAGACCTGAGCTCGATCTGAGCATTGTGGTCCCGCTCTTCAANGAAGAGGAGAGCTTGCCGGAATTGATGGCGTGGATTGACCGCGTGCTGGAGGGCCGCNCNTACGAAGTGGTGTTCGTNGACGATGGCTCCANCGACGGNTCATGGGACATTNTCCANTCNCTNAANAAGGAATATGNCGAACGTGTNGTGGGNCTGAGTTTCGCCCGCAACCAAGGCAAGAGTGCCGCCCTNCATACNGGATTTCGNGTGGTTCGCGGNANGGTGGTCATCACCATGGACGCGGACTTGCAGGACAGTCCGGATGAAGTGCCCGANCTCGAGCGCCGCGTGCTTGAAGACGGGTTTGANCTNGTGAGTGGTTGGAAGAAAAAACGGTACGACCCNATCACCAAGACGGTNCCGACCAAACTGTACAATTGGGCGACCCGNAAGGTNAGCGGAATTCACCTTCATGACTTCAACTGTGGCCTGAAAGCGTATCGCCGTGAGGTGGTGCGCGCCGTGGAGGTCAATGGGGAAATGCACCGTTACATCCCGGTTCTTGCCAAACAGGCCGGATTCTCAAAGATTGGCGAGCAGGTTGTGCAGCACCGGGCCCGGAAATACGGCACGACCAAATTTGGCCTGGACCGGTTCGTCAATGGTTTCCTCGATTTGTTGACCATCGCGTTCATCGGGCGCTTCGGCCACAAGCCCATGCACTTGTTTGGGGTGCTCGGAACGCTGATGTTCTTGGTGGGGTCCGCCTTGTTTGCCGCCATCGGCGGTTACAAGCTCTGGGCCATCAGCCAGGGGTTTGAGGCCCGCAACATTGCAGAAATCAGCAGCTTTTATGTGGCGTTGGTATTTATGATCATGGGCGTGCAACTCTTCCTCGCAGGGTTCCTCGGAGAGTTGGTCACGCGCAATGCGCCCGGCCGAAACCACTACTTGCTCAAGGACCGCCTCTGATTCGAGGTCGATCCTGAATTCGCCGTGTCAGGCGATCANTCCACTGCCCAGCACTTCTTCGCCAGTCTCAGCGTCATGCCATGCCGCAAACTGACCGGATGCAATGCCGCTTTGGGGCGTATCGAACAGCAGGTTGGCCGGTGCGTGGTCCGTTCCGAGCGTGAGGGTGGCCGGTTGCAGCGGTTGTCGATACCGGAAGCGGGCCATGACTTTCATTGGAATGCCGGGGTCAGGCGCCAGATCGGGCCGGATCCAATGAACGTCGGCGGAGGCCATCGACAACCCCAACCGGTGCAAGCCTGGATGCCGGTCAGATTCTCCGACGTACAGTGCATTCCGATCCATGTCCTTGCCGATGACAAACAAGGGTTCGACATGGCCGCCGACGTGGAGTCCCCTTCGCTGGCCTATGGTGAAGAAGTGAGCTCCGGGGTGGGTGCCGACTTCCTTGGCGTCCTCGTGCGCGAAAGTGGGGGCGGACCAGGGGTGCGGCCCAGGAATGACGGCCTCAGCGGGCACTTCGAGGATGGGGCCGTGTTGCACATCTAATTGTTGCTGCAGGAATTCAGGCAGCTTCACCTTGCCGACAAAGCACAGGCCTTGGCTGTCTTTTTTATGGGCTGTTGGCAGGCTAATTGAGGCGGCGATGTGGCGGACTTCGGGCTTCTCCAATTCCCCCACGGGAAACAGGGCGTCNGACAGCTGGTCCTGGGTGACCTGGCACAGGAAGTAACTCTGATCCTTGTTGCCGTCCCGGCCTGCAAGGAGTTGGTGGTGTCCGTCAGCCGTTGTGCTCCGTCGGCAATAGTGCCCTGTGGCCACAGCGTCTGCCCCAAGCTGCTTGGCGGCAGACCGGAAAAGATCAAATTTGATTTCCCTGTTGCAGAGAACATCCGGGTTTGGGGTGCGTCCCGCTGCGTATTCGGCAAACATGTGGTCGACAATGCGGGCCCGGTAGGCGTCGGACAGGTCAATCACCTGGAAGGGGATGCCGAGGTGTTGGGCCACGAGCAGGGCATCGTTGGCATCGTCCACCCACGGACAGGCGTTGTCGATGGTAACGCTGTCATCGACCCAATTGCGCATGAACAACCCGATGACCTCATGGCCTTGCTCGAGCAGCAGGTGGGCGGCCACACTGCTGTCCACACCTCCTGAAAGTCCGACCACCACGCGCATGGTGCGAAACTAAAGCCGGCAAGGGAGTGGATGTGCCTTCTCGTTTCGATATTGTCCGGAACCTTGTCGTGGTTCTGAGGCGATTTGCCATCGGATCTACGTTAAGGGGCAACCATTCGTGAACCGCTTCGTCAACACATCGTCCAAACTTCCCGAGAAGGAACAGCTGCGAAGCTGGATTCGGCTCGCTCAGAAAGGAGACCAACGGGGACAGCAATACATCTACGAGGCCTATGCAGGCCGGATGCTGCTGGCCATCCGCCGTTACCTTCCAGGGGAGCAGGAAGCCTTGGATGTGCTGCAGGATGGGTTCCTGAAAGTGTTCCGCAACATTGGCGGATACACCTTTAAAGGAGCTTTCGAGGGGTGGATGCGGCGCATCATGGTCAATCTGGCCATTGACGCGCTCCGAGCGGGGAAGCACCTGCAGTGGGTGGGAGAGAACGAGGAGATGCTCGATGTGTTGTCGGCGCCGGTGTATCCGGATGGAGAAGACGGTCCGGAATGGGCTGGGTTGACCCAAGCTGACATCTTGGAGGCGATGGAGCGGCTCACTCCCATGTACAGGGCGGTGTTCAACCTCTACGCCATCGAGGAATACGGGCATCGAGAGATTGCGGCCGAACTCGGCATATCCGAGGGAACGTCGAAATCCAATTACGCGAAGGCGCGCCGCAACTTGCGGGAGTGGCTTCGAGAAAAGTTGAAGACGAAGTGAGCGACGAAGAGGAAAAGCAACGGAAAAAGCCGGTGGGGGGCTTTGAGCAGGGACTGAAGTCCATGNTGGAGAAAGCTCCTGGNTTGGCCGTGCCAGCATGGTCGACCATGCAAACTGCAATGGCAGGTGGTGNCGCTGGAGGCGCTGCAGCAGCCTCCTGGCGCTGGATCATTGGTCCGGTGGCCGGGGCCGCGATGATTGGGGGGGCNTTGTGGTTCACCGAGCCCGGCCAGNACAAGGTCGTGGAAGAAGTGACATCTGACCAAGAGATGACCGAAGCGCAGATGGGACCCGAAGAAGATGCGGCCTTTTTGGATGCGCAAACCGCCTTGATGGCGGCTCAAGAAGCAATGGCTCATCAGGCTGCCGGGCTCACCGATGAAAACGCGTCCTCGCCGGTCAATGCAGCGAATTCGGCCGAAGCATTGGATACGGAGGCTCAAACCGCGGCGCCGATTCCCACGCCCATTCATGAAGCGGAACGCGCTGTGCCCGTTCCGAAGGACTGGGCGGATTTGCCCGACGAAAAGGCGGCTGGTTTTAATGTTGATGTATCGGCAGCCTGCGTCGGCACGGAAATCGGCTTCCGGATGGCCCGGCCGTTGATTGATGTGCGGGTGCTGTGGAATTTCGGCGATGGTCAATTCAGCAGCCTTGCGGAACCCCATCACGTGTTCAAGGCCCCGGGCACCTATGACATCACGTTGAGCGTGACCCGGATCAGTGATGGCTTGATCCGCACGAGGACCATCGAGAACCTGGTTACGATCCATCCGCGGCCTGAAGCGGACTTCACCTGGGAAGTGCCGGCTACAGCAGAGGCCTTGCCGCGCATCGCTCTCCGCGATCGCAGTCGCGATGCTGCCTCTTCGACCTGGGTGGTCGATGGGGAATCGGCGCTGGCAGGGGAGTCGGTTGCATTGGAATTGCCCCGGGTCGGGGAGCACCGAATCCAGTTGGTGGCCAGTTCTCCCGAGGGTTGTCAGAGTGTGACGAGCCACGAGATTCAGGTGGGCAACCGTTTCGGATTGGGTGCTTCTGCGCGTTTCAGCCCGAATGGGGATGGGCGCTACGATACCTTCTTTCCCCGGAAATTGATGAGCGAGGATTTGTCTTTCGTTTTTCGAGTAGAAGACAATACGGGCCACATTGTCCACGAAACAATGGGCCTGGAGCCTTGGTCGGGGACACTTCCTGACGGAGAGATGGCCCTGCCTGGCGCTGAGTTCCGCTGGACGGCCATCCTTCAGGGCGAGGTTGGACCGGCGTACTTCTCCGACGTTGTCGTCGTCGAATGACTTCTGCGGCCAAGACCTCCACAATTCACCGTGGGATGTTTCCCCGAAATGCAACGAATGGAATGCCGTATGGGTTCCACCTTTGCAGCTAACCTTGAGTATGATCCGAAACCAGATCCTTCGAGTGTGTTTGGCCCTGTTCCTGTCGGCGGGAACAGCTTCGATGCAGGCACAATTCTTCATCATGGGCGACGAGACCGTCGAGACCTGTGCCGGCATCTTCGTCGACGCTGGCAACACGGATGACGGTACCGGCAACCCTTACCCGGACGCCAACTATACTTACACGATTTGCCCAGACAACCCCGGGGATGCGGTGTCGGTGAGCTTTGTGGCTTTCGGCCTTCAGACCAATCCCAACCCCAACAACAGCGATTACCTGTTCATTTACGATGGACCGGATGCGGGTTCTCCGTCCATGGGAAACTATACGGGCAACGCCTTACAGGGCCTTCCAGTCACAGCCACGGTCAACAACCCCACAGGCTGCCTGACGTTTGTGTTTCAGGACAATGGCCCTGCCAATACATTGTCTCCTGGATGGGAGGCCAACATCAATTGCACGACACCTTGCGCCACGCCAACCTCGGCCAGCTCCATCGTGGATCCGCCTCTGCCCAATCCGGACTCCCTGTCCATCGGGGTCTGCTTGAATGCCCCCATCACATTTGGTGATGCCGGCTCT
Source organism: Flavobacteriales bacterium (assembly GCA_002683735.1). The sequence goes on along the minus strand of NYTZ01000088.1, from coordinate 3,244 downwards.
TTTGCCGAGCCGGGCTTCAACATTGAAAACTGGATCTGGAATTTCGATGATGGCACCATCGACACCCTCAGCAGCAACGCGAATGTCACGCACAGTTTCGATCAGCCGGGAGAGTACATCGTGAACCTTTCCGTGCTCGATGACAATGGATGTGTCTCCCTCAACCTGCAGCCCCTTCAGGTTTTGGTCAGCACCATTCCGCTGTTCAACAGTGTACAGAGCACGCCAGTTTGCGTGGGCAGCCCCGCCTTTGTGGACGGGAATCCGGTGCAGAGTGTCACCTGGACTGCGTTGCCGCCACAGGTGGTGGCCGGTGAAACCTATTTGGCGGATGGTGCAGGATTCAGTTACACCAGCGAGCTCAACTTCGATTTCTTCGAAGACGGGGCCACCCTGGATAATTGTGATGACCTGCTTTCGGTCACGGTCAACATGGAGCACAGCTATATGGGGGACCTTGACCTGACCATCAGTTGTCCTGATGGAACCACCGTTGCCTTGATGAGCTACCCCAATGGAGGCGGTGGATGCTTCCTTGGCGAGGCAGTGGACGATGGTTCCAACATCGCCGGGACTGGATATGACTACGGTTGGTCACCGAACCCGGACATCGCCACCAACATCAACGACAACAGCAACTGGACGAACCAGACCTACACGGACAATGCCGGCAACGCGGAAAGCAACAATGTGGCCAATCCGGGCATTTACACACCGGAGGGCGATCTCTGTGATTTTGAGGGGTGCCCGCTGAACGGAACGTGGACGTTCTCTGTGGTCGACAACCTCGCCATCGACAACGGCTACATTTTCGAGTGGGGCCTGAATCTGAATCCAGCACTGATTCCGGGTGTGACCACCTTCACGCCCACCATCGGCCTCAATGCGGACAGTTCATACTGGACCGGACCGGGCATAATCGATCAAGATTTTGACGCCAACTTCTGCGACATTGTCCTGGATGCGCCTGGTTTCTACGACTACACCTTCACGGTGACCAACAACTTCAGCTGCACCTTTGATACGACCTTGACAATCGAAGTTGTGGAAGGACCTGAGAACAGCATCACCGCAGGCCCAGACCAGATCTTTTGCGGAACGCCTGTTCAATTGCAAGGGGCTTTCGTCGGTGGCGGTCCGTCTCCCTGCGCAGGCAGTCAGGGTACCACCACCCACTGCTACGACAACAACGAGAACACCACGTGGACGTACTGCCCGGACAATCCGGGGGACGGGACCATGATGAGCATCCTGTTCTACGACGGGCAGATTGAAAATTTCTTCGACCACATCCAAGTCTTTGACGGACCGGATGTCAGTGCACCGCAATTGGCGGATTTGACCGGCGACTACCCGGAAACTTCCGTGATGGCGACCAATCCGGACGGCTGTTTGACGGTGCTCTTCACTGCGGATGGAAGCGTGAGCTGCGGCTCTGGCACCTATGACGAAGTCAGTTGGTGTGCTGGCTGCGGCCAGGATGCCTGCGGGTTTACCTGGAATTGGGAACCCGCTGACAATTTGACCAATCCCAACAGCGCCCAGCCCACCGTCAACACCTTCGACGGGACACCCACGGAATACGTGGCGTTCGTGGAACCGATCGGCCTTGAGAATTGTGCCACGACAGACACCGTTCTCGTGGTTCCCGGTTTCGAATACACGACAGATTTCAGTGACCCGACCTGTTTGATCACCGACGGCAGCATTGAACTCAACATCAATGAGCCGGCAGCTGAAGGGCCTTGGGATGTCGTGTTGAGCGATGTGACGGGAATCCTAGTGCAGCAGAGCTTCGGGGGAGGATTGTTGGTCTTCGACAATCTGGAGGCCGGTATTTACAGCTTGGAAGTGTCCGACCAGATCGGATGCAGCTACACCACGGATTTTACGCTGGCAGACCCGCTTCCGCCGTCCATCACGGTCAGCCCGGACCAGGTGATTTGCATTGGAGGTACAGCCGTTCTCACGGCAGAAGCCTCCTCCGGTGGGCCCTATGGATTCAATTGGACTACGGGTGGAACTCCAGTGGGTGTGGGTTCGTCCATCCTCGTCAACCCGACAGGCACCACGACTTACGATGTCCAGGGCACGGATGCTGCCGGCTGTGTTACGCAGCCGGGGAGTGTGACCGTGGGCACTTATGATGGTTTTACGGTGGGCATTGATGCCGGTGATATGATTTGCCTGGGTGACGAGATCTTGCTTTCCGCGGTCAATGTGACAGGAGGTGAGGGCAACGGGTACACCTATTCTTTCTCGTACGACGGGGTCACGTTTGCTACCGGGGAAGACGATCAAGTGGACTTCGTCCCACCTTTGACCGGTGAGTTCTGTGTGACGGTATCTGAGGCGTGTACAACGCCGCCGGCAACGGCATGCACGGAAGTGGAGGTCGAGCAGCCTTACAACCTCACCATGACTGCAGACACCACACGGGGTTGCGTACCGGAGGCCATTCCGTTCTCACACAGCATCCCGTCTGCCTTCGTTCAAAGCGTGGCTTGGGACTTCGGAGATGGGGGGCAAAGTGGTGAGGCAGCGCCGGTGCATATCTTCGATGAGCCAGGAGTGTTTGACATTGCCCTCTCGGTGATCACGACCACCGGATGTGTCAATACGACGATTGCAGACAACTACATTCAAATCTATACGCCGCCGAGTGTGGGCTTTGATGCCGGACCGCAGCCGACCACAGCGCCGGACACGCGCATCGATTTCACCAGCAGCGTTTCGCCGAATGTGGTCCAGTGGGATTGGACCTTCATTCTGGGCAATCCACAGGCGACGAGCGACGAGCCCAACCCGACCTACACCTTCCCCATGGGGCAAGGTGGCATTTACCCAGTGACGCTGGCGGTGCTCGACACCAATGGTTGCGAGAGTCAGGTGACGCGCAACGTCGAGATCTTTGATTTCTTCAACGTCTTCATTCCGAACAGCTTCACGCCAAACAACGACGGCTTCAATGATCTCTGGGCCGTCTACGGCACAGACATTGATCCGGACCGTTTTGAAATGTGGGTCTACAACCGTTGGGGCGAGGAGGTCTACCACAGCACCGACATGGACGCGGCGTGGGTGGGCGACGTGAATGGGGGCACACACTTTGCACCCAATGGGGTTTACCATTGGGTGATCAAGGCCGCCGGCTTTGACACGGACGCCCAGGAATTCCGCGGCTTCGTGCATTTGATGCGATAACACCTTACCACCTTTCTCATGACCCATTCCAATGCTGGCC